>WGED01000123.1 GCA_015492915.1 Cyclobacteriaceae bacterium | reverse complement strand
TGTTTATTGTCTCTGTTGAGTAGATAATTTAATGCAGCGGTATATTTAAAAGCGGCAAGTTCTGAAACAGGCGCGTTTTCACCTTGCGTTTTACCGTATGATTCGTATGATTCTGCGTTGAATGAGACGATGGAGCCACCAGCGCTTTGTCCGCCGTACACCCCTTTGATTGACGGGTGTAATCGGGCAATTCTCCCTCGCTTACCAGTAACCAGACAATTGTTTTCTGTTGACTCAGATGGCTGTATAAGCAATTGCGCCCATAGTTTTTTTGCAGCAAGCCTTTCATGTAGGTAACAACGGTCGCCATCAAATTGAAAAGCGATATTTGTTCCCAGAATTTCTGGTTTGCGCAAATCTCTATCAAAGTCAGAGGGTTGCCATTTTTCCAGAAACAACACAAATGCTTGCAGCCCTTGATCTTGAATATTTACAAGATTATCTAAATGGAATCGTTTGAATGATTTGAATGTTATTGGTGATTCAACCCAACAGTTTTCCGATTTTTTATCTTCATTTTTATCAACTCCTAAAGAATAAGCTGTTTTATCCCAAAGAAAGAAAGCGTTCTCTTTACCACTATTAAATGCTTTTTCGGTATATTGTCCCGAGCGTTTAAATGATGCCGGAACAACCATTGACTTAGCTCGGGTTCTATTACCAATTGTTTCGATATTTGGAAACACATCAATAATATTTCCCTCTTTTGAAATCACCAATATGTAACTGACCTTTTCTTCACTGAACCCGAATTCAGGAACTTTTGACTTACCTGTATCTGGATCAGGGCTATCAGCAAGACGATCATAATATTGATTCAATGCAGTGAGTATCATGTACTGACCTCCTTTGAGTGGAATGGAGGCACTTTGATTGCACCATCTTCCATAACTGCTCTGAAGAAGTGCGGGGTATTATCATCAGCAAAATCTATATCATGCAGCATCCAGCCGAAGTCTTTATTTTTATCATTTTCTGGGAGGTTTGATTCTGGCAATTCGCCATTCTCAAGCAGGGTGAATTCAGCCGGAAACTCTCGTGTGCCGAGATAGGGATGATGGAAACATTGTCCATTTCTGGCTCGCCGGTTGAACATATCAAGATGTTTGCCTTCGTTATCCTTTTCCCCAGCTTTGTTGGTTAAAACAAAGTGTGCTTCGATAATGTATCCCACGTTACGAAGTATGGTTGCAGCACGCTGCTGCCGCTCTTTACCCTCATCGACGAGCATATACAAGTTTTCTGTTGAGCCTTTATTCATCGCACTGGCGACATTGCGAGCAGAAATTTTACTTGCCACTTCATTGCGTCGGATGGATTCAAAACGGATAGGCTCAAGAACCTGTATTTCATCAATCACCCATTGAATGGCTGGTTTCCAGTGAATAGCCTCAAGAATGCCACGGGCGGCTGATGGCGTGATGACATCATAAGACACCCGTTCTACTTTCATTTCAGGTCGGGTGAAACAGGCATTTTCTCCCCAGATATGGAGTTTGATTCCGTAAGACATATATCCCTCCTATGTAATTACCAGCTTATCTGAATTTATAAAATAAGGATCATCCCAATTTACCCCAGCTTCCTCGCTGTACAGATCTCGATTAATCAATTTCCAGAATTGGTCACCAAATTGATCAGGTTGTACAATTTCAATAGCTCCAGCAGATTTAAGGGCAAAAAATGCCTGTTCAGGTACCTGCACTAGATATGGCTGCAATTCACGAGCTATAGAGCCAACAAATTCTGAATATCGAAGTTTTGCTATCAAAACTTCTGCTTTTTTGTCGTATGGGATGATGATGGGATGCATATAGCTCTCGATTATGCGGTATTCGCTGGCAATGGTTTGAAAGGGGAATGTAAGTTTGGCGTGATGGTCACGATGTGTTTTCAACAATTTTTTTGCATCAAGCTCACCATCTTTGCGCCAATAGACATCCTTGAAATAGGCCTTGATCGCTTTGGGAGCAAGTAAATCATCTTCATGATTGCGCATTACATGGCGCATACTGGCTGCATATTGATCGAGTTCTGGCGGGGCTTTCCATTCTGGCGACGTGAAGATCAATACTTCGCTGTCTTCTTTTAGTTTTGATCCCTCACGGTTACATCGCCCCGCTGCCTGCGCCACGGAATCAAGCCCGGTTTCTGCCCGCATCACCATTGGGAAATCCACATCAACACCCGCTTCTATCAACGAGGTTGAAATGACTTTGCAGGGGTTTCCAGCCTTTAACTGTTCACGAATATCAAACAACACTTTCCTGCGGTGCGCTGCACACATCAGAGTTGTCAGGTGGTAATGGCTTTTGTCAGCGCCGATCAGCTCACAAAGCGCATGAGCATGTCTGCGATTATTGACGATAACAAGAATTTGATCTTTTCTCTTTATCCTTTCAGCCAGCTGATCGTCAGTTTGAGAACCAATATGGCGCACGGTTACACGGTCTAGTGCAGTATAGAGTTCTGTAGGATCAGGTGCGATTTCTCTAACATTTTTGAACCCACCAAAGAATTCATCCGAATGTAAAAGTGCTGGTTGCGTTGCTGTACATAACACAATTGTGCATTGGTAATTCCTTGCTAGCTCATCAATAGCAGCCATTGTTGGACGCAGCAGTTTTAATGGTAGCATCTGCGCCTCATCAAGAATAATCACGCTGCCAGTAATATTGTGTAGTTTTCGGCATTTTGATGTTCTGTCAGCGAATAATGATTCAAAAAACTGCACTGCGGTAGTAACAACCACAGGTGCATCCCAATTTTCCATTGCCAGTCTGAGCTTGTCTTTCGTCTCGTCCCTACCTTTAAAGTTTTCATCATCAAATGCACTGTGATGTTCGAGAACAATGTCATCTCCAAGCTCTTTAAATACATCACGAAAGACCTTGGCGTTTTGTTCAATAATGCTGGTAAAGGGAATAACGTAGATTACTCTGCGCAGTTGATACTCAATGGCGTGATCCAACGCAAACGCCATAGAGGTTAATGTCTTACCACCACCCGTTGGTACGGTCAGAGAAAAGAGACCTGGAGACAGCAGTGCTTGTTTTCTTGAATAATCGAGAACTTCTTGCCTGAGATTGTTTACAATTCCGGGTGAACTGCTAACTGCCTTGTTTCCCAAATCTTCAAGATGACTATTAAGTACCTGTTGTAATTTTTGAAGTGAGGGATGATCGCCGCGTTTCTGCTGTTTTCCATCAAGCTCCAGATAAAACTTTTCGGTATCGATAAAGTCAGCATCAACCAAACAAGAGAAGAGCATCCTGATCAAAAAGGCAAATTGAAAGCCTCCAAGGTTCTCTGCCGATTTGATTGGTGGAAACGACAATTCATTGGGGATCTCTACCTCTTCCTCCCATATTTTGTCCAGTTCTAGAATTGTTTTATTCAATCTATCACCAAGCGTTGACCTGTTCTCACCAGAGTCGATGCCATTGGCTAACCCCGCGTGGTGCCCGGCAATGATATAAGCAAGCAATTTACCAAAGCGTCCCCACTTCGTTACCGCAATTTGCGCTCCAGCAGTGGCATGATCAACGCGTTTTCCACCTTCAAGGCGATTTTGGAATCCCTCTGTGTATTTGCCAATATCATGTAAAAGCCCCGCTATTTTCGCAAGTATCTCAGCATCAAAATAACGGGCATTTTTTGCAGCTATAGAGGAAACGTTTTGCAAATGATCAGATAATAGTTGCCAATCCGATTTATCGGGATTATTGCCTGAGTGGGCGTAATAAATCCTGCTTTGTTGTCCCATAATATTTTTTTCTCTTACAGCTTAATTTTCTCTGATTTATATCCTACCCCACGCTAGTGACAAAACCTGTCGTGAGTATTTATACAGTAGTTTTTTAGGGTTATATTTCATTGTAAACCTCTAGGGCCATGTGTAATTGGCGCTTGACGGCGTTTTTTAAGCGCGCTGGCGATTCTACGACGACA
>WGED01000122.1 GCA_015492915.1 Cyclobacteriaceae bacterium | reverse complement strand
CCATTGATTATCGTGTGGAATTGATCAGTAAAAAGTGCAGACAGGCCATGAAGAGTGTAGAAAAACTGACAAAATTTCATCTTTACTTAATGCAATTCCTGCAAAGGAATTTTAAGGGCCTTTTTATTATCTTTTTCCTGTTTTTCGTTTCCTTTCATCCGGCCTCCGCGCAATATTTCGGACGTAATAAACCCTACTATAAAAAGTTCAACTATAAAGTTTATGAAACCCCACATTTTGATATTTATTATTACTTAAAAAATGATTCGGTGCTGAACCAGTTAGCACGGTTAAGCGAGGAATGGCAGCGCCGCCATGCACAGGTTTTTGGCAGAGAACTGGATCATAATCCGTTGTTCATATATAATAATCACGCTGATTTCCAGCAAACGACCACCATTTCGGGTTCGATTGGCATCGGTACGGGAGGCGTGACAGAAGCACTGAAAAACCGTATGGTAATGCCCTTTGCACCGATTTTCGCCCAGACTGATCATGTGCTTGGTCATGAAATGGTCCATGCTTTTCAGTACGCTTCCATCATCAATGGTGATTCGACCAATCTGAATTCCCTGTCGAACCTGCCGCTGTGGATGGTGGAGGGGATGGCCGAATACTTGTCGAAAGGTAGTGTGGACGGGCATACGGCTATGTGGATCAGGGATGGCGTATTTCATAAGAAATTCCCCACATTCAAAGATATGGAAACGGATCCGCGGTATTTCCCGTATCGCTGGGGTCAGGCTTTCTGGGCGTTTGTAGGCAAGACATGGGGCGATGATAAAATATTGCCATTATTCGTGCGTACGGCGCGGCTTGGATTTGATCAGGCCGTGCAAGAGTTGCTGGGCATTGATGTGGCGATTCTCGAAGATATGTGGCGCAGTGCTTCGATCACCTATTATCAGCAATTTCTTCCCGATTCGATTGAAACGTTAACAGGAGAAAAAGTTGCTTTTCCGCAGAATGCCGGTGATGTGAATGTTTCCCCGGCCCTGAGCCCCGACGGCAGGTATCTGGTGTTTCTGTCGGAGAAAGATGTGATATCGTTTGATCTCTTTCTCGCCGATGTGAAAAAGAAAAAAGTGATCAGGAGGCTGTCGGCGCCTGTACAGGCTCATGAAATTGATGCCATGAACAATCTCGAATCAGCGGGTGCATGGTCCCCTGACAGCCGTTATTTCGCTTTTACGGTTTATAAGAAAGGGAGGAATGAACTGGTAATTGTAGATGTGCACAGAAACAGACTGGTCGATGAAATAAAAATACCCGGTGTTCCGGCATTTTATCAGCCTGCATGGTCGCCCGACGGCAACAGTATCGTTGTGGTAGGAATGGTGCAAGGCGTGACGGATCTGTATCAGTATTTTTTGAAAGAGAAAAAAGTACGCAAGATCACAGATGATCCGTATGCCTATCTGCAACCATACTGGTCGCACGACGGGCGATACCTTGTCGTAGCTACAGACAGGCCGGTGGAGCCTACCAACAGGCTTTCCCTGCACACCAACATAGCCATCATAGACCTTGAGACGGGAGGTATTGAAATATTACCCGTTTTTCATGGCGCCGACAATCTCAATCCGCTGTTTTCGGTCGATGATCGCTCCGTGTTCTTTTTGTCAGGCAGGGACGGCAAACGCAACCTTTACCGTTATGATCTTGACAACGGCAAAGTGTATCAGCTCACGGATTATGCAACAGGAATTACGGGTATCACAAAATTTTCGCCCGCTGTGAGCATTTCGCGAAAGCATAATGAGCTCGTCTATTCTTATTATTCAGACAATAAATACACCATTTACAAGGCCGCCGTGGATGATTTCGCTGCGGTGGAAGTTCCGGCCGATTCACTCAATTTTGAGGCGGCCGTACTACCGCCACGGATTCGTCTGGGTGTAAACTATGCCGATAAGGATTGGGACAAACGCGAACCGTATACAGCCGTTGATCCGGCACAATACAGACGTAAGCCATATAAGTCTAAATTCAAGCTTGACTATATCTCCAATGTGCAGGCAGGCATCAGCACCAACAGTTTCAGCCAGGGCATGGCAGGTAGTGTGTATGCCATTTTCAGTGATATGGCGGGCACACAGCAAATGTTTACATCGCTCGCACTCAACGGACAGATTTATGATTTTGGTGGCATGCTGACTTATGTCAATCAGAAAAACAGGCTGACGTGGGGCGGCAGCGTATCTCATATCCCGTATCTCAGCGCCTATTCCTTCATAAAGCCGGACACACTCACCTCCAAAGATGAGGAGGGCAATGAAATCCTCTATCCCGTCAATAACCTCGTCTATGACATGATGCGCATTTTCGAAGATCAGGTTTCTGTGTTTGCCTATTACCCCGTATCTACAACGCGCCGATTTGAATTCGGTGCATCACAGGCGTGGTACTATTACAGGATCGACAGGTACAACAATTATTATGACCTTTATTTCAGCACTTTTATTAATCAGAAACATGAAAAAATGCCTGCCCCCAAAGGCACGACAATGCAAACAATAAGCGCGGCATATGTCGTCGATAATTCCGTAAACGGGCTGGCCTCTCCGATGCGGGGAGTCAGGATACGGCTGTCGGCCCAAAGATATTTCGGTACTTATGATTTCCTGTCGATCAGGGGTGATTACAGGAAATATCTGTATTTTCCGCCCTTCACGGTGGCTCTGCGCGGCATGTATATTGGCAGACATCTCATAGGCAGATCAAACGCTTATATTTATCCATTGTCGCTCAGCTATCCGTATTACATGCATGGCTATGACAATTCAAGGATTTTTGAGAACATGCCAATAGAAAAGGTCAACTTCTACCTCAATCAGCTCAACGGCAACCGCATGGCTGTGGCTAACCTCGAAGTCAGATTTCCACTCATCGGCCCCAAACGCCTGGGTTTGATCACCACAAAATTCCTGTACACGGAAGCCGCAGGTTTTTTCGACGCGGGACTGACATGGGATGAAGGGGATTTTATATCTATGCGGTACAGTGATTTTCGATACGATAACAGGGTGCCGTTGTTCAGTGCGGGCGTATCGCTGAGGATCAATGTGATGGGATTTATGGTAGTAGAGCCTTATTATGCTGTGCCGATCATGGGCGGTGAGGTGG
This sequence comes from Cyclobacteriaceae bacterium, assembly GCA_015492915.1. Taxonomy (GTDB): domain Bacteria; phylum Bacteroidota; class Bacteroidia; order Cytophagales; family Cyclobacteriaceae; genus JAAUQL01. Next base: position 113 of record WGED01000122.1, on the reverse strand, counting down.
GGAAAGGATATTTTGGCGTCAATTTCCTGCCGGGATGGTGATATACGGCGTGTTTAAATAAACCGGCTTGCGCCCTTCCTTCGTTCTTTCTATTTTTATTTGAAAAAAATAAG
>WGED01000121.1 GCA_015492915.1 Cyclobacteriaceae bacterium | reverse complement strand
TATTATTGTTGTGTTCCACCTGCATATGCACCTTACCCACATCATCGCTGCCGCGTGTGATGGCCTGGATAAGGAATTCTTCGAGAATCACCTTCTTTTTGATAATCTGCTTAATGGCCTTGATGGCAGCATCAACCGGGCCGTTGCCCGATGAGGTAGCTTCAAATATCTCTCCTGCGATGGATACTCGTACAGAAGCCATCGGTTCCAGGCCTTTGCCCGTAACTACCTGGAGGTACTCAAGGTTGAGCCTGCGGTCGTCTTTTCTCATCTCACCGACGAGTAAGGCGATGTCTTCGTCTTTTATATCTTTTTTCTTATCCGCCAGTTTCAGGAATTTCTCATACACCTCGTCGAGCTTCTCCTTGTCAAGCTCAAAACCCAGCAGTTTAAGCCTGTGTTTGAGCGCTGCACGTCCGCTTCTGGCGGTCAGTACGATGCTCGACTCCTGAATGCCGACATCTTTGGGGTCGATGATTTCATAATTCTCCCTGTGCTTCAGCACGCCATCCTGATGGATGCCTGATGAATGCGCAAAGGCATTGCGGCCTACGATAGCTTTGTTGGGTTGCACAGGCATGTTCATCAGTGTGGACACCATCCTGGACATCCTGTAGATGTTCTGGGATTTAATATTGGTGTCAATGTCGATTTCCTTATGGCTTCTCAGGATCATCGTCACTTCTTCCAATGACGTATTGCCTGCCCGTTCGCCGATGCCGTTCAGGGTTACTTCTGCCTGTCGTGCGCCGTTGAGGATGCCTGAGATGGTGTTGGCCGTGGCCAGTCCAAGGTCATTGTGACAATGCGTTGAAATAATGGCCTTGTCGATCCCTTTTACATTTTCCATGAGATATTTTATTTTTTCCCCATACTCATGGGGCAGGCAGTAACCTGTCGTATCCGGGATGTTAAGCACCGTAGCGCCGGCGGCCACCACTGCTTCAATCACTTTTGCCAGAAACTCATTATCGGTTCTCCCGGCGTCTTCGGCATAGAATTCAACGTCTTCAACATATTTTTTGGCATGAGCCACGGCTCTTTTCGCTCTTTCGAGAATGTCTTCAGGCGTGGTTTTCAGCTTGTATTTAATATGATAGGGCGATGTCCCGATCCCGGTATGTATCCTGCCTTTTTTAGCAAACTTTAACGCTTCGGCTGCTACGTCGATATCCTTCTCAATTGCCCTAGTGAGGGCGCAGATGGTAGGCCAGGTGACCGCTTTCGATATTTCTACTACTGAATTGAAATCACCCGGGCTTGATATCGGAAATCCGGCTTCGATGATATCCACGCCCAGTTCTTCCAAACCTTTGGCCACCTGAATTTTCTCAACAGTATTCAACTGGCAACCGGGCACCTGCTCTCCATCCCTGAGAGTAGTGTCAAAAATAAATAACCTTTCAGCCATGGTTTTATAGGATTTATAAGAGGGAGGTTAAATAGTCAGACCTCCCTCTATGGATTTTTAACTATTTTCAGGCCTTAATTTTCTGACGGCGGCGCCTGCCTGCCACATTTCCGATTCCCTCAGCTCTTTCAGCTCTTCTTCCAGCTTTTCTCTGTAATCAGTCTGACTGTTGGAATCAATGGATTTTTGTGCTTCGATGCCTGCAGCCACACTTTCATAAAGTTCTTCGAAAACAGGCGCAGTCGCATCTCTGAATTTCTTCCACCAGTCGAGGGCGCCGCGTTGTGCGGTTGTCGAACAGTTGGCGTACATCCAGTCCATGCCGTTCTCAGCGATGAGGGGATAGAGCGACTGGGTGGCCTCTTCCACAGTTTCATTAAAAGCTTCGGAAGGGGAGTGTCCCTTGCTGCGCAGCAAATTGTACTGTGCGGCGAATAAGCCCTGGATCGCACCCATCAGCGTGCCTCGTTCGCCCGTCAGGTCGCTGTACACCTCTTTCTTGAAAGTGGTTTCAAACAAATATCCTGAACCGACGCCAATACCCAGTGCGATGGCCTTTTCCCTGGCCTTCCCTGAATAGTCCTGATGAATGGCATAGCTGGAGTTGAGGCCTTTGCCTTCGACGAAAAGTCTTCTCAGGCTCGTGCCCGAACCCTTAGGAGCAACGAGAATCACATCCACATTTTCGGGAGGTATAATGCCTGTCCTGTCTTTGTAAGTGATTCCAAAGCCATGAGAAAAGTACAAAGTTTTACCCTCGGTCAGATATTTTTTTACTGTCGGCCAGACGGCAATTTGCGCTGCGTCTGAGAGCAGATAAAAAATCACTGTGCCGCGCCCGAGGGCTTCTTCGATGGTAAACAGCCTTTCTCCTTCAACCCAGCCGTCATTCACTGCTTTGTCCCAGGATTTAGATGGTTTTCTTTGGCCTACAATGACATTGAAGCCATTATCTTTGAGGTTGAGCGCCTGGCCGGGTCCCTGGACGCCGTAACCTATAACCGCGATGGTTTCATCCTTCATTACTTCCCGTGCTTTTTCGAGCGGGAATTCTTCACGTGTTACTACGTTTTCTTCTACGTTTCCGAATTTGATCTTAGCCATAATATTATTTTGTTCCGTTATTGTTTAAACTGTGTGTCGTTGATTTTTCGAGTTCCTCAAGGAAGGTCTCCGTTTTTCTTTTCGATTTGGAAATAGCCACCCGGCCCGAACGGACGAATTCAAGCACCCCATATTTTTGAAGGGTCTTGAACAGGGCGGAAGTCTCATCTTTATGACCGGTCTTTTCTATGACAATATAGTCCTTTTCAATGACCAGTATCCTCGCATTATTGGATCGGATGATCTTTTCCACTTCCACACCATCGAGAAAAATCTTGGTGGGAACTTTGTAAAGGGCGATCTCCTGATAGTGAATTTCATTTTCCTCATAGACAAAGGCCCCGAGGACATCAATGTGTTTTCTGATCTGCCGGACCACCTTCTCCACCTGCCCTCTCGAGGTAGTGGCTACGATAGTAAAACGGCTCACACCGGTAACTTCTGTCGAAGATACATTGATCATGTCAATGTTCAGCTTGCGGCGTGTAAACACCAATGTTACCGTATTGAGCATGCCCGGCTTATCTTCTGTCAGTATTGAAACTGTAAACTGTCTTTCAGCCGGCTTTGCGGGAGTATCCTGATATATATCTGTCATTTTCTTAAAGTTTTTATTCCAAACGAATATTAGCTACCGATTCCCCTGATGGCACCATCGGGAAAACATTTTCTTCTTTTTCCACAACTACCTCCAGGAAATATGGCCCCTCGTGATCGAGCATGGTTTTTAGGGCATCTTTCAATTCTGATCGCTTCACCACGCGACTGTTGGCGATTCCATACCCTTCTGCAATCTTGACAAAGTCCGGGTTGGTCATTTCAGTAAATGAATACCTGCTGTCGAAAAACAGCTCCTGCCATTGCCTTACCATACCGAGGAAACTGTTGTTGAGCACGACCATCTTAAGTGGTATTTTATATTGCGAAATCGTACCGAGTTCCTGGATGGTCATTTGTGTGCCACCGTCACCGGCTATGGAAATTACCTGTTTGTCGGGAGCGCCTACCTGGGCGCCCATAGCGGCAGGCATACCGAAGCCCATGGTGCCAAGACCGCCGGAGGTGATGAGGCGATTTGGATTTTTGAACTTATAATATCGCGGTACAATCATCTGGTGCTGACCTACGTCAGTTACCATGACGGCTTCACCATCGGTCATTTCAGAGATGAGCCTGACGACTTCGCCCATCTTATTTTTATCACCATCCGGATAAGTGTCGTGTTTGATTACTTTTTCGTATTCAATTTCATCCAGTTTCCTGAACTCGTCGATCCACTCTTTGTGTTCCGTTTTTTTCACCCTGGGGATAAGCAATTCAAGGGCTTGCTTTGCATCGGCATTTATAGCTACTTCTGTCTTGATTATCTTATCGATTTCAGAAGCATCGATCTCAATGTGTATTACCTTTGCCTGCCTGGCGTATCTTTTTGTGTCGCCTGTTACGCGGTCGTCAAAACGCATCCCTATGGCGATAAGTACATCACATTCATTAGTCAGCACGTTCGGAGCATAATTGCCGTGCATGCCGAGGAACCCCATGTAATTGGGATGATCACTGGGTACTGCGGAAATACCGAGCAAGGTGGACGCCATGGGAATTCCGGCTTTTTCAGATAATGCCATAACTTCTTTTTCAGCGCCGGAAATAAGTACACCATGGCCAACCAGCATGTATGGCTTTTTGGCCTTATTAATGAGCTCGGCAGCATCGTCGATATCCTTTATCTCGATATTGGGATAAGGATGATAACTCCTGATCTTTTCACACTTTTTATATTCAAAATCAAACTCCTCGAATTGAGCGTTTTTTGTAATATCGAGCAGTACAGGGCCCGGCCTTCCCGTTTTGGCGATGTAAAATGCCCTTGCTATGGCCCAGGGTATCTCCTCTGCAGAGGTGACCTGGAAATTCCACTTCGTCACCGGCATGGAAATACCGAGCACGTCTGATTCCTGGAAGGCGTCCGTACCGAGAAGGTGTGCAGGCACCTGTCCGGTAATGCAGACCATAGGTATCGAATCCATGTAAGCGTTGGCGATGCCCGTAATGAGGTTGGTGGCTCCCGGCCCGCTTGTGGCAAAACACACACCCACTTTGTCCGACACCTGCGAGTAGGCTTGTGCTGCGTGGGCAGCGCCCTGTTCATGCCTTGTCAGGATGTGCGTGATCTTGTCAAGGTAGTGGTACAGCGAGTCGTAAATAGGCATAATAGCTCCGCCGGGATAACCGAATATGGTATCAACTCCTTCCTCAAGGAGGGACAGAATCACCGCTTCCGATCCGGCTATCTTCATCTTCTTTTTGGTTGTCGGCGATGATTGTTGCGAAGTTTTCATCTGTTCCATAATCATGTAATTTAAGATGTAGTACAGCCCTCTGAGGCTGTTGCTACGGTGTCAGTAAATTTCTTAAGGATTCCTGTTTTTGCTTTATATGGTGGTTTTACCCAGTTTTTTCTTCTTTTTTCAATCTCTTCGTCTGATAAATCCACATCGATGCGATTGTTCACGGCGTCAATGGTGATCATGTCCCCGTCTTCGATCAGACCTATCATGCCGCCTTCCTGCGCTTCAGGAGTGATATGGCCCACTACGAAACCATGAGATCCGCCCGAAAATCGCCCGTCGGTGATCAGGGCCACATCCTTACCCAGCCCTGCGCCGATCACTGCACCAGTGGGCTTCAGCATTTCGGGCATGCCGGGAGCGCCCTTCGGCCCTTCGTAGCGGATCACGATCACATCACCTTTTTGCACGGACGATCCGATGCCCCTGATGGCTTCAAATTCATCATTGAATACTCTTGCAGGGCCTGTGAATTTCTCTCCTTCCTTACCGGTGATTTTGGCTACGGCGCCTTTTTCTGCCAGATTTCCATAGAGGATTTGGATATGCCCTACAGGCTTGATAGGATCATCAAAAGGCCGTATGATTTTCTGGCCTTTTTCAAGGTCGGAGACCATCTCAAGGTTCTCGCCGAGTGTCCTTCCGGTTACCGTCATACAATTGCCGTCGAAATATCCTTCTTTAAGCAACATTTTCATGACACCCGGCACACCGCCGGCATAGTGCAGGTCTTCCATGAGGTATTCACCGCTCGGTTTCAGATCGGCGATAAACGGTGTATTGTCACTGATCCGCTGAAAAT
>WGED01000120.1 GCA_015492915.1 Cyclobacteriaceae bacterium | reverse complement strand
ATCAATTTGTCCGTGTAGGGGTGAATAATTTTTCACACTGAGATTTTATCATCTTGTTTTTTTTTGTTTTATCTCTTTAACTCCTGTTGCATTTCATGCCGCTTCCGTTGTTCTGCGCACCCGGACTTACTAAAATTTCCTCGAAAAATCGCTAAAGATCCAGCCGAGTGTTGCAAATAAGCAACAATTGCACACAGCCTATCTTCTTAAATAACAATAAAATATACATATACTATGAAAATACCTTCAGGCTATAAAGCAGAAAGATTTCTCATTTATGCAACACCCGTTTGCACGATTAGAGGGCTATCCATCTGTTTCCCTCATACCTTGATCTTTTATGATTTGCTTTAAGGGTATAATTAATAACAAATTAAATCAAGATGATATAACCCGCCTCATACAGCCCGCATCATGCCGTGGCATATATTTTGTTAAAATCATAAAAAGTTCTTACCGCCCCGTTGAATAAAACAACCAGGAGTATCCTTGTGAGAAAAAGGCTGCATCTCGATTGGTTTTTTTGGATCTCACCATCCATCAGCAGTCAGATCACCCAGTTCCGACATCAAAAGGTGGCTTGCATCCGCGGATTGGGAATAGGCGCTATGGGTGAAGTTGTCGTTCCTACCTTTGCCGGTCCCATTTTCCAAACCCTGCCAATTTCCCTGGCACGCAAGCAGAATACGGTGCATTGTTCGGCTTTTGGTATTGATTCACGAAACTGATCAGCTATGAAAGTAATAATGGGCCATTCTACCCGGAGATTCATAGCCAGAGGCCTCGGTTGCAGAAAACGTAAACGCTAACGGATTAAGACGCCTTATAGACATCTGAACCGGATTTTTTAGCCGATAAGCATGATCACTTTGTCACCCACAAACCTTATTGCTTATTTGGGAGGAGAATGAAATTATTAGCCTCCCCTACCTTTATTGTTTCTAATAAAATCTACGCACTGAATATTTATGATCAAGATTTCACAGAAATTTTAATGGGTAGGATCATTTCAGATTAATAGGGTAGAATTCGATCAAGTCGGCGATATGGACATTTTCTTAGGCAGTATGAGGAAAATAAGATGGATACATTATGAATTTACATATAGATATGAAAGTCACAGAATAACCATTCGGACTCTATGACAAAATTAAATTAATACCCGTCATTTCGAGCTCACGTCAGCGGGCGCGCTTGTCCGACTGCCGGCGGATTTGTCCGACTGCTGGCGGACCGCTTCCGCCCCCCTGGCGGATGACCATCTCTTAGCTATGGGCAAAGAGATCGCTTCATCACTTCGTTCCTGGTAACGACGGGTTTTTAGAACAACATATTTTAGGGCTAAATAGTTACATCACTGAAAAGATTGGCTTGAAAAAGAGACTGATATTGTGTCTTTGGGCCGCATTGCTTCAAAGAAAGCGGACGGAAAATACAAGGGCCACAATTTACAGAGGATGATCGATGAAAACCTATTTAAGGCTCATAGCTCTCTTTCTATTGCCTATCGTTTTCGGGTGTAATTTGAATCCAGTGAACCCACCCGAAGGGGAGACGATCATTGCCGACAACGTGGTTGTGCCAGAGAAACACAATTCTATCGCCAATATAGCGGGACATGGCGATACATTACAAATCGAATTTAGTAGTCCAACATTGCCGGAAGTGAAAAGCGGTGATATCATCATCAGCGCCAGTAAAGGCGGCTTTTTACGGAAAGTTAATAAAGTTCTACATAGCGATGGTAATTCGCTCATCTTGCTGACTGAGCCTGCGAGACTGACAGATGTCATAAAGAAAGGCCGAATCGATACAGTTCTTTCTATCCAGCCGCAAGAGAATATCGAGCTGGGTGCAATACGAAAATCAAGTCGTCTGCAAGGCTCGGATATCCCTGTCAGCACAGAAATTGGCAGAGGATATGTCAGACCTGATGACATCGGAATCGAAATTGTTTTTAAAGATGTTCAGTTCATTGTCGGGCAAGATACGGTGAAAATCGATAAAATCACATTCAAAGGAACTTTGGATATTATCATTAAGGCGGACTTCGATTTATCCGGCGTTCGGTATCTCAATGTCACTTTCGATGTAAGGTTGGGAAAAACATTAAAGGCTGGTTTTGAAAGAAAAGCAAGTCTGTTAGATGATATCAAAGGCGAATTCCCATTGCCTGAAATTCCCCTTGGTCTTTATGTGATACCTGTCGGTGTTGCTCCTATTCCGATTGCTGTAAACTTCGAACCTGAAATCAAAATTTCGGGCACTTCTCCATCGGTCAGTATTTCTGACATGGAAATTGGCGCACAAGCAAATGTCAAAGCTGGTATGGAATACT
>WGED01000119.1 GCA_015492915.1 Cyclobacteriaceae bacterium | reverse complement strand
GTATTATTGATGTTTTTTGGTGGATTTTTTATGACGCTGATATTAATAATTGCCGGAGGATTTGCAGGGTTTATTCTTTATCATAATTCCTTAAATGAAAAAGAAAAGAAACATTTACATCTATCCACAAAGCAAGGGCGCATACCTTATTTATTTATTTTGAGTCTTGGTGCTTTTCTGTTAGTGATTCTGATATTACCAATAATAAGTTCTGCGAACACAAATAATTACTTTGAACAGATTCGTAAGCTAATGACTGTTTTCGGCGGAATGAGCCTGACACTATTTGGTGGAGGATATGTGTTTATACCAATGATTCAGGAAACAGTGGTGGAGCATTTACAATGGTTGTCGTTAAAGGAATTTGCGGATGGTATTGCTTTAGGGCAAATCACGCCCGGACCAATTTTAATAAGTGCAACTTTTATTGGATATAAAGTTGCCGGTTTTCTGGGAGCAATTGTTGCAACTACCGCAATTTTCTTGCCCTCAGGATTGTTAATGATCACTGGAAGTCACCTTTTAAATAAGTTCAAAGAATCAGATTTGATTGAAGCTGCCTTTTTAGGGTTACGGCCAGCTGTAATAGGAATGATTTTTTCTGCTTCATTATTCATCGGAAGTAACATTGATATAGATTGGCGACCCATTTTGATATTTATATTCGTTCTGTTGATGAGTTTTAGATACAATTTACGAGCTGCTATACTAATTCCAGTTTCCGGATTATTAGGGATTTTATTATACAGCTTATAATATCATTTCTATTTTGTTATGGATAAGCTTATATTTTCTTATACATATTCAAAAGTAAAGATTAATAATTATAGAATTAAACAGATCAACCTCAATGAGATGGTAGAGTCTATTATTTGAATATATATAGACATCAAATCATAAACTTTTTTATAAAAAGTATAAAAAAATTCACAAAAGATATAAGATGAAAAAAGTCCCGTTAAATCTCTTTTTTAAAATAATTCTTTACGTAGTTGTTTTGAGTTATACATTTGAACTGACTGCCCAGCAACTACCGAAGATAATTAAAATTTATCCTAAGGAGAGTCAAGAACTCCTAATGAATCCCGGAATAGGGTTTACAACCTTTCAGCGTTTCAATGGAGATACATTAAATCATGGCATGGGCTGGACTGAGGGATTCCCAATAGTCTATCAGGATTTTGACGGCGATGTCACCAATAAAAACTATCCGCAAACAACCATAGCTTATTTCCGGATATATTGGCGGTTTTTGGAAACTGCTCCATTCGAATATAACTGGGAGATGATTGACAGGGCACTTCGCACTGCCGCCCAGCGCGGACAGACCTTAATGTTACGAATTGCTCCTTATGGGGGCGAGGAAAACGAAGATGTGCCCCTCTGGTACAGAAAAATGTTAGGTAATGAAGAAAATCTCATGCATGAAAAATGGCGTACCGACCCAGAAAATCCAGCTTATTTAAAACATTTTGGAGGCATGATAGCTGAGTTGGGCCGGCGATATGACGGACACCCGGATTTAGAAGCTGTAGATGTTTCCATTATTGGTTTTTGGGGGGAAGGTTCAGGTGGCCACTTGCTTTCCGACCATACAAGATTGGCCTTGATCAATGTCTATCTTGACAATTTTAAAAAAACCCACTTGATTTTTCAACCGCTAAACGGCGATGCCCCTTGTCCGGATAAACTTGTGAAGGGTACTGATATAGCTGCTTACTGGCCTGACGGGTCGAACAACGGGACCGGGCCTCAAATGCGCCATTTGGGCTGGCGGATCGATTGTCTCGGAGATATGTCTTTCTTTATTGAAAAGTGGAATTTCAGTCACATGCTTGATGTGTATCCCCAGGATATCATAAAAAGCGGGATGAGCGAGGCTTGGAAAAAAGCCCCTATAGCCATGGAGATATGCGGTACTTTTTTTAATTGGAAAAACAAACAAAAATACGACAAAGAGACTGTCGAATATATTTTTGACCAAGCCTTGAAATGGCATATATCTACTTTTAACGCCAAAAGCTCTCCTGTCCCCAGGGAGTGGGAGCCATTGGTAAATGAATGGCTTAAAAAAATGGGTTATCGCTTTGTGCTACGGAAGTTTGCCTATCCAGAAGCAGTTGCGCCACATGGTCAGATTCATATTTCCATGTGGTGGGAAAATAAAGGTGTTGCACCGGCCTATAAAAAATACACTTTGGCAGTGCGGATAAAAAATGACATACGATCTGAAATATTCGCTACCGGAGCAGATGTACGCACTTGGCTACCGGGCGATATTATTTATGAAGACAAGCTTTATCTTCCGCACGATATGCCGGAAGGTGAATATGAACTGGCTGTGGCAATTGTTGATCCTGTCTCCTATAAACCAAAAATAAAACTGGCAATAAAAGGAATGGAAAATGACGGGTGGTACACCATGGGAAAAATCAAGTGCAACAAAAATGTAATGTGGAAACGTAGTGAAAATAAATTTCCGTAATCATCATTTCACCAGAAAAATTATCTATACGAAAAACCGATAATCAAGGATTTAAAATTATTAATAACTATCACTACTGTTAGGCTTTTCAGTTCGTTTTGGAACAAACAGGCATAGATAGCAAGGTTAAAATTATTGAAAGGTATGTATAAGAAATTAATTTGCACGATTATTATAACGGTTTTTTCAGCCTTCAGGATATCCGCCCAGGTTTTGGATGTTTGGGCCATCAGTGACGGAGAAAAAGTCTTTAAATATCATACTGATCATTTCGCCAAAAGGGCTAATAGTATATGGAATGGTCGCTTAATAAAACTCAAAGGCCTATATAATGAAGTGATCGGTTTTCAGATAATTGTAGAATTGGGACACGAAGGAAGCCGGGCATTAGAAATAGCTATGGCTCCACCGATACATAAAGCCACAGGTCATACCATTGGGGGGGATGCTTGCATATTGTATGGCCCGCAGGGTAGTATAGAGCTGTTTTCCCAACATTATCTACACGTAACAAGGCCTACAAAACCGGCGTGGTATTATGGGTCTGAAGCAAGCGCGCCTATCCACATGACAGGATGGATACCCGATGCTTTGATCCCTGATGATGCTCATGGCATTGGGGGATTTCCATTGATAGTGCCCCCCACTAAGGAAGAGGTAATCCGCAATCAAAATGAATTGTACGTCATCGAACGGAAAAGTAAACAAAATCAAGGGTTCTGGATAGATCTCTACCTTCCGTCGGATAGCAGTTATCCCGCTGGCCTGTATGAGTCCGAGATTACAATATGGAGCAATGGCAAAGTTGTCCGCTCCATTCCGGTTGAGATTAGACTTTTAAACGGTCGCATGCCGGATGAAAACCATTCCAACGTATGGTTATATTCCTCAAGAGGAAAGAGCCTTCAATATTATTTTCCCGGCCTTTCTATGGATCAGATAAACAAAATGATAAAGTTTGAAGCCCACCGCCACCGCATTGATCTTGTAGGTGGCTTTGAGGTAAACCAGCAGCCTTTTGATGCTCTTAAAATGAAGGCCTATAAGCCTTATCTGGACGGGACAGCATTTACTCCCGCCAATGGCTATCATGGTCCGGGAATCGGTTATGGGGAAAAACTGTTCGCCATAGGGATTTACGGTGAACCGGCACTGGGTAGTACAAAAGAAAGCATTCTGTCTGAAGCGGATAAGTGGGTTAATTGGTTTGAAAAAAATGCACCGCATACCCGTTTTTTCTGGTATATGATAGATGAGCCCGGCCCTGTTCAGTATCCTTGGATAAAACAAAATGCAGCTTGGCTTAAATCCAGTGACCAGCCCGGAAGCCGCTTGCCGGTTTTTATTACCACGAGCTATAAAAAAGAGCTGGAGGGTGCTGTGGATATCTGGTGTGGTTATCGTGGTATTGAAGACCCCGGCCAGTTTAATAAACTCAAAAAAGAAGGCAAAGATCATTGGTTTTACAATGGCCACCGGCCTTTTTTCGGTTCGTTTATTCTTGAGGCTGAAGCTGTTGATTTACGGGTAAACTGCTGGATAAAATACCTCTATGGAATCAATACCTGGTTTATCTGGCATGGTACCCACTGGCGTCATAATCAACAAGGGCCTAAAGGGCGCTTACACCAAAGGGTTTTCAATGAGCCTCTGACATTTATCAATTGGAATTTTAATTATGGCAATGGTGATGGGATACTATTTTATCCGGGCAGAATGGCGCATCAACCCGAGGAGGATCGTGGTTTGAATCGCGTATTACCTTCCATAAGACTAAAAAATATCAGACGTGGACAGCAAGACTATGAATTGATGTGGTTGGCAGAGCAAAAAATCGGAAGGGAAAAGGTGTTGCAATTAATACGAAAAGTAATTCCAAAAGCGATGTATGAAGTTCAGGCAGCAGACCCGGTTGCATGGTCTCAACGTGGTGATGATTACGACAAAATACGCGATTTGTTACTGGATATAATTATTAATAATTAAGTGTGTTAATATTAATTTATATGCTAAGGTTGTCACTTTCAGGTTGGTTTTTAAGTATTCTTTTGGCAGAAATTTTTTTCGTTTCGTGCCGGGATAATACCGGAACTGGTAAATCTCATGCAGGCATTGAACAAAATACCAATCCTAACGGCCGCTATGACATGTGGGGATATATCGGCCCGGGAGGAGGGGGCGCCATGTTTAATCCTGCTATTAATCCTGCAGATCCATTGAATGTTTTTGTAAGCTGTGATATGACAGGCTCCTTTGTCACGTATGATGGTGGAAAGCATTGGCGAATGTTTAATCTGAGAGATGTGGTTGAATTTTATATTTTTGATCGAAGTGACATCAATATTGTTTATGCGGGGACATCAAACCTGCTGTTCAAAAGTACAGATAAAGGAAAAACATGGTCCACGATTTATCCCAGACCCTCGGATATTATTGCTATCCACGCTCAAGGTGATCATGCTAATGAAGCCATAATTACAAAAGACAGCATTAAAGTAGTAGTAGAAAAGTTAGCTGTTGATCCTGATGACTCTCAAAAATTATTTTTGTTGGTAAGGAAAAGAAAAATAGACATTTGGCCTGTGACAAGGGGTAAAAATCCAAGATTTTATACGGAGATTTTAATTTCTGAGGATGGAGGAAACAACTGGAAAACGATTGATAAATTTAGATTTGATATAAATCATATCTTTATTGACCCTACTTCTCCTAAAGAAAACCGCTCGATTTATGTATCAGGCAGAGATGGTCTCGGCGTAAAAAGGGAAGGGGTTTGGCGTGATATTATGTTACCTGTTGGAGTCGGATTACCCACCCAATTTGTTGACGGTGTTGATACAATAGCAGGAAAACATATAATTTACGCTATAACCGGCCGATCATATTTCAATCCCAGAGGTAACCGGGACCATTCCGGTATTTATATGACTGATGATGGGGGACAAACGTGGAAGCAGCTGGATGGGGCTTTAAGTGCTTTTGCTTTGAAAGATGCACCAGCTCCTGAACTCAGAAGTATTGCAGTTAGTTATTACAATCCAGAAACGATTTATATTTCTTATGCTAATCTTCGTATTGCTCCTGATACGGTGAGTTTTGGAGTGGCAAAAAGTGAAGATTTCGGACAATCATGGAAACTAGTATGGAATGATAAAGCCCTGGCCGATGTACCCAAAGACCCGGGTGTTTCATCACCTAATCGACAGCAGGGTTGGCTTGATGAACGTTTTGGGCCTTGGTGGGGTGAAAATCCTTTTCATATGTATGTGGCTGATCAGGATCCGAACATCTGTTTTGCCACTGATTTTGGCCGCACTATAAAGACTACAGACGGAGGAAGGACATGGGAACAAGTTTATACCCGCAGGATGCCGGGAGGCGGTTGGCAGTCTCGTGGATTGCAGGTTACTACCGGTTATATGCTGGCATTTGACCCTTACGATCCACTCCATATCCTGATGGCCGATACGGACACAGGATTAATGGAAAGTTTTGATGGGGGTATCAGTTGGCATAGTGCAACCAAGGATAACGGTGTGCCCTCGCATTGGGTAAATACAACTTATTGGGTGGTTTTTGATCCGGATGTTAAAGGTAAAGTCTGGGCAGTGATGAGTCAAAATCATGATCTGCCAAGACCAAAAATGTGGCGTCATATGGATATGGCCAACTATCAGGGAGGCGTGTTGGTGAGCGAAAACAGTGGCAAAACATGGCGGCCTGTGAGTGGTGCTATTGGAGAGGCGGCTTTTACTCACATTATCCTGGAGACCAATAGTGAGCCAACTGCCCGAACACTCTATGTTTGTGCTTTTGGAAAAGGGGTATATAAATCAACTGATGGCGGTAATACCTGGGAATTGAAAAATAATGGCATCTATGGGGATCAACCTACTGCCTGGCGTTTGACACGTAAATCTGATGGTGAACTGTTTTTAATAGTAGCCCGAAAAAGTGAAGACGGCTCCATCGGTAATGAAAATGACGGCGCTTTATACCGATCTAAAAATGGAGCTGAAAAATGGGAAAAAATGAAAATGCCCGAAGGGGTAAACGGCCCTACTAGTCTTGTTGTTGATCCTGATAATCCAAAGCATCTGTTACTATCGGCTTGGGGCCGGTACGGAGCTACCGAGTTTTCTCCTGACCGGGGCGGAGGGATTTTTATTTCGGAGGATGACGGCATCACATGGACGCCTGTACTTACACATGATCAGCACATTCACGACATAACCATTGATACACTTGCCGGAGTTTACTATGCAGCCGGGTTCAATTCATCCGCATATCGCTCTGAAGACAAGGGACGAACCTGGCAGCGAATTAAAGGGTACAATTTTAAATGGGGAAAGAGGGTGCAACCAGACCCATATGACAGAACAAAGATATACATCATTACCTTTGGAGGAGGTGTGTGGCACGGCCCTGCTAAAGGTGATGATTCAGCACGAGAGGATATTATAACAACCATAACATCGTTTAGATAAAATTTTGAATCACACAAAGATGCATATTCAACCAACAAGACTCACCCTACTGGATTTGCCTTTCTTGATAAGGAATATTTCCATATCGGTTATTATCAGCTTGATAGGTTGGAATTGTCCGGCTTCCATGGCGCAGGCGCCAAATACTTCAGAATGGAGATTTTATGCGCAGAGGACAGAGTTAGCCCCGGCTTATTGGATTGAGAATAAAGTATTGTTTAAAGGAAGGCCGACACTGGCTCTTGCGGGTAATGGAAAAAACTTTATCAACGGTAGTTGGCGCCATCGCTATGATATACAGCCCGGTCGTTTTTATCGTTTAACCACTTATTTCAAGCCTAAAAATATAAAGCAACTCAATCGCAGTATATTAGCCCAACTCGCCTGGTTTGATGATAGCGATAAGCAGGTGGGTTTTGTAGAGTTTCCTGCACCTCGCGCCTGGGAAGCAGATAGCGGTTGGTATGTATTACAACAAATCTATCAAGCACCTGCTGGGGCTTCCGAAGCACGCATAGACCTTATTTTACGTTGGTCAGCAGGTGGTACAGTACATTTTGGCGGCACAACTTTACAGCAGGTCACATCCATTCCATCCCGCAAGGTGCGTCTTGCAACAGTTCATCATCGTCCGGTTAATACAGCAAATTCCAAAGCGAGTCTCCATGAGTTTGGTGCGTTTTTAAACCTGGCAGGTGAACAAGGGGCCGATATTGTATGCTTGCCGGAAGCCATTACTCTGGTTGGTACCGGGAAAACATTCCTTGAAGTAAGCGAACCGGTACCAGGGCCGACGACAAAATACTTAGGGCAACTGGCTAAAAAACATGATATGTACATTGTGGCCGGCCTTGTAGAAAAAGAAGCGCAGTTGTTTTACAACACAGCAGTATTACTGGATCGCAATGGAAAACTGGCGGGGAAATACCGTAAAGCTTCATTGCCCCGGGAGGAGATTGATGAAGGCCTTACTCCTGGCAATAGCTTTCCAGTGTTTGATACTGATTTCGGTAAAATAGGCATTCTTATTTGTTGGGATTTACATTTTCCCGAATCAGCCCGGATGCTGGCCTTGCAAGGCGCCGAGGTTATTTTATTCCCAAACTGGGATAGTGACACCGTGCTTGTTAAAGCCAGGTCCATTGAGAATCAGGTTTATCTGGTTTCCTCCACCTATTCAGAAACAATGAAAAGCGGGATTTTTGACAGAAACGGGAAATTACTCCGGGAGGCCACCTCGTCAAATCCTGTAGCGATAGTGGATGTGGATTTGAACAAGAACAACATCTGGCCTTGGGTGGGGAATTTTAAAAACCGGTTACAACGTGAATTGCCGGATATAAAAGCAATTAAGTATGAATCGTACTAAAACATAATTTAATTGGCAAATAAAAAAAATTGCGGATTAGCAATTGGCTACTACTAACTTTAATTCAAACAAAAACTTAACTAAAATGAAACCTTTACCCATCAAAACGGCACTTTTAGTAACAGTTTTATCCCTTTTCTCACAAAATCTTAGTGCAACTGACTATCACGTCGGACCGGATCAAAGTTATACCGAACTTGGAGATCTACCCTGGCTCACGTTGCAGCCTGGGGACAGGGTGTTGATTCATTGGAGAAATGAGCCCTATGCCGAAAAGATTTTTGTGCGTGTATCTGGCACATCAGAGGCGCCAATCATTATCAGAGGGGTGCCCGATGCAAATGGTAATCTACCGGTTATAACGGGGGAGAATGCTACAACGAATTCTCAATTTGTCGGATATTTTAGCAGCCAATGGACTGAGGACCTGGGGCTATTTCTGATTCATCGTAATAACAATGTAGAACCATATGACGACAGCTCTTATAAACCCAGCCACATCATCTTTGAATATCTTGAGTTAACCGGGGCCAAACCGGGAAATTTTTTCTATGACCAATTCGGCAATCAACGTAATTATAACAGTTTCTCTTCGGCAATCCATGCCCTTGAGTCGAATAATCTTACGGTCAGGCATTGCAAAATTTATGACAATGCCCAAGGCATATTTACTAATAGTAATGGAAATACCGAAGGGCAAATATCCAGAAATACCCTCATAGAATACAACGAAATATGGGGGAACGGAAATGCTGATTCTGACGGCACAGAACATAATGTATATATTCAATCCGCCGGAACAATTATTCAGTACAACCGGTTCGGGAGTTTGCGGCCAGGATCGGTGGGCGCTAACATAAAAGATCGTTCAGCAGGGACAATAATACGTTATAATTGGATTGAAGGATCTGCACGTCTGCTCGATTTGGTCGAAACTGAAGATGCGCAAGAAATCATGATGAATGAACCTGATTATCATGATGTATATGTGTATGGGAATATTTTTGTTAATGATATGACAAAATCACCATTTGGTACAAATATGATCCATTTTGGCCATGACAATTCACCGGTAGAGGCAAAGCGTGGAACATTGTATTTTTATAACAATACGGTATATATTAAAGGAAACCTGGATAACTCATGGTATGTTCGATTGTTTGATATTTATGATGACGGCGATGCATCAACCACCGAAGCTTCCATTGCTTTATACAACAATATAATACATCGTGATGGCACCACTCACCTTCAATTAATGCGAGATGCCGGTACTTTGGAATTCTTTGCAAACAACTGGATTACAGAAGACTATGAAGAATTGGGGTACGGGGCAACTGCCCAGGTTGTTTATCATACGCAACCCATCACTGGTACCGAACCGGGTTTTATAGATGCATTTGGAGAAGACTTTACGCTCACCGGCACTTCACAAGCCGTCGATCAGTCAGGTAGTTTTCCAGAAAACATCACAACCAACTACCCTTTAGACCAGGAATACGTAAAACACGCCGATGTAATTGCACGTCCGGTTCAGGGCAATGCTATGGATCTAGGGGCTTTTGAATCAAGCAGCACAGGTAACTCTGCTCCCTCAGTACCACAAAACCTGGCGAGCTCCGACCAGACTTCCTCCACCATTACACTTATTTGGGATGCTTCAATCGGCACAGTAACGGGATATAAAGTCTATCGGGATGGCACAGAAATTGGAACTGCCGGAGATACCACTTATACTGACACCGGACTGATGGCAGCCACTGCCTACACCTATCGGGTAAGTGCACTGAATGGCAATGCTGAATCAGCACAGAGTAACCCACTCACAGTAAGCACCGATTCAGCTTCTATCCCCTCCGTTCCTGAAAACCTTACAGTCACTCATCAGACTCCCACCACAGTGTCACTTAGTTGGAGTGCTTCCAGTGGTACAGTGACGGGCTATAAATTATATCGTGACGGGTTCGAGAGGGCCACGGTAAATGATACGGTTTATACGGATACAGGCCTGGCACCCGAAACAACTTATTTTTATACGGTGAGCGCATATAACAGCAGCAGCGAATCGGAACAAAGTGAACCCGTAACCGCTACAACAACCTCGGGCGAAGGAGGTAGCGACCCTGTTTTTGGGCCCCTTAATCCGCCTGTCACCAATATTTCGGAAGTATTACCGGCGCCTGGCTCAGTCGGGGTTAATACAACTCAACTACAAATACGATTTACTGCTGAATACAGTAATGAATGGTCGGCAGGGGAATATATTAGGGTTTATCGTGCATCGGATAATGCTTTGATCGAGTCAATTGATGTAGGCAGCCTGCCCCTTGTGTCTTATACTGACGATCTCATGACGCTGCCCTTAAGCCAGACATTGGAAGCTAATATAACCTACTATGTGGTCATGGATGAAAATACCGTATATGTGAACCAGGGGCCAAGTTGGAAAAATGGGGCCATCAATCCGGGAGACTGGAGTTTTACGGTTGGTGATGACAGTAGTGCGGCCCCGTCAGTTCCCGACGGCCTTTCCGTTACAGGTCAAACTTCTACTACGGTATCACTTAGCTGGATTGCATCCGCTGGCAATGTAACCGGCTATAAAGTGTATCGGAACGGGGCAGTAGTGGCAACAGTGAGCGAGACAGCTTACACGGATACAGGCCTGGCGCCCGAAACCACTTATAGCTATACGGTGAGCGCCCTAAATAACAATAACGAATCCGCCCAAAGCGGGGCTGTGAGCGCTATGACCACAGTTGTTCCGACGCCTGAGGGGCTCTCCGTGACGGATCAAACTTCCACAACGGTATCTCTTAGTTGGAATGCCATTTCGGAGCCTGCCACAGGATACAAAGTGTATCGGGAAGGAATTGAAATAATAGTAGTAAGCGAAACTATTTATACGGATACAGGCCTGGCGCCCGAAACCACTTACAGTTACACGGTTAGCGCCCTAAACGGTGGCAGCGAATCGGAACAAAGCGATCCGCTTATAGTTACTACCTTTCCAAATAGTGTTGATCCGGTATTCGGGCCACTTACCCCCCCTGTTGACAACATTGACAGTGTGTCACCTGCCCCGGGTTCGAGTGGTGTAAATGTGACGGAACTACAGATACGTTTTTCAGCCGAATACAGCAATGAATGGTCGGGGGGAGAGTATATTTACATTTATCGTTCTTCCGACAACACCGCGGTCGAAGTTGTCGATCTGGGCACATTGCCTTTGGTGTCTTACACTACCGATCTTATGATAATACCCCTGAGTCAGCCTCTGTCTCCCAATACCGACTATTATGTAACCTTAAATAGCAACGTGATACATGTAAACCAGGGTCCGACTTGGAAAAACGGCGCCATCAATCCGGGAGTATGGAGTTTCACTACATCTGGATACCAAAATAATGCAGCCCGATACTCGGACATGTTAAATCGAAATTTTTCAGATCAAATTGAAAACGGAATGACGATATGGCCTAATCCATTTAATCAACAATTAAACATCAAGACTTTGGGCAAAGCGGGGGACGAGATCTTCGTGAGACTATTTAATGC
>WGED01000118.1 GCA_015492915.1 Cyclobacteriaceae bacterium | reverse complement strand
TCAAAATATCTTAGATATCGGAGCCGGCACGGGGGTATTGTCCCTCATGAGCGTACAAAAATATAAGGTGCCCTGCGATGCGGTAGAGATAGAAGAAAATGCCTATGATCAATTGAAGGAAAATATTGCACAAAGTCCATGGCGTGGTCTCATTACATCTTATTATCAGGATATCAGGTCCTTTGCGCAAAAGCGTAATAACAAATACGATTTTATCATCACGAATCCCCCATTTTTCGAGGGACAATTATTGTCTGAAAAACCTAAGCAAAATATTGCCAGGCATGAAGCCGGTCTTACGCTTCAGGATCTGCTCAGGGTAGTGTCGGACTTGCTGACGGATCATGGCAGGTGCTCTATACTGCTCCCTGCCCGGGAGTCAGATATCCTGCTCGAACATGCCGAAGAATTATCCCTATTTTCCATAGATAAATTGTTGATCCAAAACACTGCAGAAAAGGCCTCATTTGCCACTGTTACCATATTATCAAAAAACCGGAAATCATACCTGCCTCAAAAGCTCGTCATAAGAGGTGGTCGTGGCGATTATACAGAGGAATTTAAATCCCTGCTTAAACCTTACTACCTGAATTTATGATAAATAATCCTTCACTATCAAAGTAAAAGTTACACTGATCATAATAGGATTATTTCAAGAATAAATTTGTGATTTCTTTGTGGGCACAGAAGGCCGTACCCGACCTTCACAGATAAAAAGTTGAAAAATTTACAATATATTTCGTCAAACTGTTTTGCACGGGTATTTGGGCAATTTTTTTAAATAATTAAACAAGATTTGCATGGGACGAAAAGTTGCGTCCTGACCAGACTATTGGACAGATAACCGACACACGTGAAAATTGAGAAAAGAGAAGTTCCATTGTAAACGTTTGCCTGGCAAAACAGTGTAACCATGCAGGAAATACATATTGTAGATATTAGGAGACTTACGGAGGTTATCAAATCCAGATATGGTTATGATTTCACAAATTATGCCATTTCTTCATTCAAAAGGCGAATCCTAAGGATTCTGGAATTGTACAGATTCAACAGTGTGGAGGCACTGACAAAAAGAATCAATGATGATCCGGCATTCTTTGAAGAGTTCGTTTCGGAAATCACAGTAAATGTCACCGAAATGTTTCGCGATCCTTCATTCTGGAGGATATTGCGTGATAAGGTCATCCCCAATATTTTATTGAATCATAAGAAAGTCAGCATCTGGCACGCCGGATGTTCCTCGGGAGAGGAGGTTTATTCCATGGCCATCCTGCTAAAGGAGATGGGCATCCTCGAAAATGCACGCATCATCGCTACTGATATCGACGATGAGATTTTGGAGCGGGCCAAAAGTGGTGTTTACGCTATGAAAAACATGGAAATCAACGAAAAAAACTATGTAAGATTTCGTGGCAAGAATGAACTAAACAAGTATTTCGAAGAACGGAACGGACTCGCATACATGGATAAGTCACTGGTAAAGGGCGTGTCCTGGCGAAAGCATGATCTCGTCAATGGAATTGTATTCAACAAATTTGACATCGTCTTATGCAGGAATGTAATGATTTATTTCAATCAAAACTTACAAAACGATGTGTTGAAAAAACTCCATGAGAGCTTGTTCAAGTATGGATATCTGGCCATCGGCTCGAAGGAGTCACTGATCTGGTGCGAGATCGCCAACAAATTTATCGTGGTCAATAATGAAGAAAAGATTTACAAAAAAATAAAAGAGTAAGTACAGGCACAGGTGCTGAAAGGTTATATGAAGTTTGATAAGTTAAATAGGGATTTCAAAGTGATTGTCATCGGAGGGTCGGCGGGCAGCTTCCAGGGGATTTCCAGGATATTGTCCGAGGTGCCTGAGGATTTCCCTTTGCCTATCATCATGTGCCTGCACCGGCTCAAGCATGTTCGAAACGGCTTCATTGAAGCATTATCTATCAAAAGCATCAAAAAAGTTGTAGAACCATATGACAAAGAACAGATAAAAAAGGGACAGGTATATCTGGCGCCGGCCAATTATCATTTGTCCATAGAGCTGGGACATTTTTTCAGCCTTTCTACTGAAGAGATGGTGAATAATTCCAGACCATCAATAGATATCACGATGGATACTGCAGCATATACTTATAAAAATAAACTTATAAGTATCCTGCTTTCAGGAGCCAATAAGGATGGGGCGGCTGGTATGAAAATGGTAAAAGACCGTGGCGGGCTGACAATCGTACAGGATCCCTCCGAATGCATGATTGACACGATGCCCTCGGCAGCTTTGCAGATCACGACCATTGATTATGTATTGCCCATTAATGAGATTGTCGATTTTTTTCATACTGTTCATAAAATGTATAAATAATTCATGAAAGCGGTTTTTAAGAAAGCACATATCATTTATCTGATCATTTTTCTGGTGGGGGCAGTCTATTCTGCAGTGCTGCTGTACAACCTGCCGGAAGATTTGGAGAAGAGATCCGCCAATATCGACCTGAATATCATTCGGGAAGTATCACCCGTACTCGATAAATTATTTTTGGTTTTGGGTATTACCCTTGTGACCGGAGTGATCGCGCTGATTAGATTTTTCTATTTCCTAAATATTTCAGATCAAAAGGAAAAAATCGTTTATGTAGAAAAATCAACTGCAGGCAAGCAGGAAGAAAAGAAAACAGAAGAGAAGAAGATTCATGAGAATAATATAAAAATAGCCGGAGAGATCAGAGCCACTGCTCGCAAAGCCAAAGGTCCTCGTGAGAAATATGAAAAAATCCTATCCGGATTGTGTATGAAGATGGAGGCAAGCCAGGCGATTTATTAT
>WGED01000117.1 GCA_015492915.1 Cyclobacteriaceae bacterium | reverse complement strand
GGCAGGCACTCAGCGTCACCAGATTGTTGTTCAGTTTCATGTGATAAAGCTCATATGTATGCAACATGCCGTCTTCGCCACTGTTTTCATCGTTTTCCGGCGCAAAGATCAGACGGGAGTACAATGGGTCTTTTTCATTGACCATGGCGTGGGAGGCCACATGGAGATATTTATATTTTTTCGCATCCTGCTTAAACTGGGATTCGGTGGCCATTTCGCCGATAAGGGCACTGCCATCAATGAGTTCGGATATTTTTTGTACCTCTTCCTGAGCAAAAGGGAGTGGGGTAAGTATAGAGGCAGAGAGGGAATCCACGGCACTTCGCGAGGCAAGCAACACGGACTGTTCGCCACGAAAATCCGGCGCAAAACCGATAAACGAGTCATCAGGCTCTTGTTGAGCTTTACCAGGCTGCAAATACAGTGAAGCCAGATAGTGCCGCGAGATGGTATGATTGAGAATCTCATATTTCAGGTTGTTAAACGCTGGTTTATCTGTTAATTCATAAACTAATGCATCAAAAGGAAGATAACCCAAAACATCATCGGGAATAATGATGATGCTCTCTTTTGTTTTGAAATTCGGATGTACCGGGCGCAGCAACCGATGTTGGAGATCGTATGCTCTCTGCTGGTATGCGGCAGGGTCTGTTTTCACAGAGATGTTGATAAATTCTCTCACTTCATGACCGATGGCCTCGCGATCGCCGAGATCTGCTACATGGACAGACGTTCGGTTAAGGCCCATGGAGTAGAGCCGTTTTTCCCCGGCGAAATACATAATCATAAGCTCATTCCCCTGCAGCAGCGATTGCGCTTCTTTTACCCCTTTAAGTACACTCACATAGCGCGCATGCACATAGTCGGGATATAGGTCCGTCAGCCGGTCTCGAAATTTTTCAAATGCAAGTCTTGTTTCAAAGAGTTTTTGCTCCAGCTCCTTAGCTCCTGCGGAATCACCCGGAGATGAAACCGTGAGGTCACAGATTTGCTTTTCATACCGGGCCATTTTGGAGAAAAACTCCATCTCCTTGGTTTTGAGAGAATCGGGAACCACCGAATAACCCCACACCTGCGTACGCTGCAATGCCGAAGAGAGTGAGAAAGCCTTGCTCCCCTCCATGGCAGCAAATATGGCGTCATAGTGAACGTCCGGATCCTGATCGTCAAGGGAATCTATTGCCATCATATGCAGGGCAATGGCTTGTTCGAAGAGTGGATTCATCAGGCCGGTCAGGACTTTTTGCGATTCGCCGTAATACAAATTTTCCCTGATTTGATGAAAAAGGTTCAACGAGGCGCTGTTTGTTTCCAGCGCAGCATTCAAAAACTGCGGATCAGTTGTGTTGCGGTACCATTTAAAAAATACTTCAGATTTTAAATTTAACGTTTTAAGCAATTCAAGCCTTTCCCTCATGTTTTCATCCATATCCGGATTTCTGAAAATATCCGTTGGACTAAAACCTGAAAATGCCAATGCCAGGCCTTGTTGAATCTGCATCAGCGCCGCTTCGAACTTATTCTGACCGGCAAGGCAGTCACTTATTCTTCTGTATAATTCGATAAGTTTTATGGAATTGGGTCCGTATGTATCCTTAACGATGGACAAAACCTGTATAAAATGACCCTGCGCCTTTTCATACTGTTTCATTTTCAATTCCATATCTCCAAAACTCATTAGCGTATTGGCAGACTGAATGGTCAATTTTCCATAGTATTCCAGTTCCCTTTTATATACCATATCGAGTAATTCCCTGGCAAGTTCAAAGTTCCCGTTATCTATGAAAACAAGGACTTTATTGTTTATCAGAGAACTTTCAATACTGTAATAATCATCCGTAAAGTCCCAAAGTGCCTGCAGGCCTCTGTCGAAGTAGGAAAGCGCCTCGGCATCATTGCCCAGGTTGTGATACAAGCGGCCGATATTGTTGAAAAATTGTAATTTTTGGATATCCGGCTTATCCTTTAGTTGCATCATAGCCTGCTTGTAATATTTCAATGCACGCTCATATTCACCAACCCTTCGCGATATGATCCCTTTGAGATTGTAACAATAACTGAGATACACTTCCTTGTGAAGCGGTTCGGCGATCAGTTGACATTTATCCAGATAGCTCAGCGACAGGTCATATTGATTTAAATTAAAATATATTCTCCCAAGATAATAGTATTCCCATAACCGGTTGTCATCTGTTACATAAGGGTTGGTGTCCATGACCCTGAGAACTTTTAACAGGTATTCTTCTGCTTTCTCAAAATGTGACAACATAAAATTGGCATGACCAATGGTGCCATTCAGGTAGAGATAAGACTTGAACATTTCATCAAATTTATCCCCGTTGACTTTCAGCACGCTGTCGGTAAAGGATAAAGAGCGTTCGTATTTTCTATCGTAATTATACAGGTAACCCACCTGATAAACAGCATAAAAGTACCTGTCCCAATAATTTGCCGCAGCGTAGCCGTTGGCGGCGCGGGTCATGAAATAGCGCGCGCTGTCAAGTTTGTTTTCTTTAGCCAGCTTTGCGCCAAGCCGGTAGTAATTGCCTGCCTCCAGCGTGTCTGCCATAACTGTTGCCTGAGCCTTGTCAAAGCTCAGATGTAATCCCAAAAGCACCAAAAGCAGTATTCGTATTATGTTGTTCATGTTTTAGCTTATGATAAGCAAGAGCACTTCCCGTTTTTTCTCTTTCTAAACCGGCGAAATCCCTGATAATTTAAACTGATATGGCGGGTGATGTTTGAATTTTTATGGAATGACCGGTCCTCTCTAATTCTAAAAATAGGAAGTTCCATGGTTATTTCATATTAAT
>WGED01000116.1 GCA_015492915.1 Cyclobacteriaceae bacterium | reverse complement strand
TAAAATCCTTTGTTCTCACCACAGAGCTTCGGAGGACGAAAATTTATGGGTGGACATTGTCCGCCGAAGCCCGATGAAGCGTACGATACCGGTAACAGGAAATTTAAAACGTTGATAAAAGCGAAGCCCTCCTTCGCTCCTTATTTTATTCAGAGCTTCGGAGGGCAAAGGTGGAGCATATCGGATTCGAACCGATGACCCCTACGCTGCCAGCGTAGTGCTCTAGCCAGCTGAGCTAATGCCCCATGAAGAATTGCCATATTTTCATAGCACGGCGTAGCCATATGCCAAACCGGGCTGCAAATATATTTCAAAAAACGGCATTGTCAAAATTTTAATCTGCGTGCTTTCACAAATGCCTTGCGGTAATAATCCGACAATAAATTGGCCTCGATGACACCTTTGCTCGATGAGGCATGGATAAACATAATCCTGTCTTTTTTGCGGGCGTCCGTCACAATGCCGGCGTGCGTTACACGGCCCTTTCTTTTCATGGTTTTGAAGAATACCAAATCGCCTTTTTTCAATTCATCAATAGATACTCTTTTGCCCAATTTGCTCTGCTCTTTCGATGTGCGCGGAATGTAAATGTCGATAGCTTCGAAGCTGCGCATCAACAGACCTGAACAGTCCATCCCCAAAGTTGTTGTGCCGCCGTATTTGTAAGGTGTGCCGATATAGGAGCGTGCACGGTTGATGACAATATCAACTTTTTGTTCCCGTGCACGGCGTGTGCCGGCGCAGGAACTCATAAGAAAAACTACTAAAAAAGACAGTGCCAGCCAATTAAGATATCTGTTCCTTTCTACAGGCATTTATTAATTATTGTTTTTAAAACCGATTCATTCTAAAATCCCTCTGCATGGGTTTCAATGATAACGAATTCACAAAAATAAAGTATTATTGTCGCTTAATTTCATGACCTATGTGTGGAATCACAGGAATTTATGCCAAAAACCTCGCGGGACAGTTACACATGATCAACCTGTCGCAGGCGACCGATCTGCTCACTGCGCGCGGTCCCGACTGGCGCGGTGTGTGGACTGATGATTTCACAGGACTGGGACACAGGCGCTTATCCGTGATCGACACGAGCGAAAATGCCGCCCAGCCCATGCAAGACGCCACGGGCAGGTACGTCATCGTGTACAATGGTGAGATTTACAATTTCAAGGCTTTGCGCGAAAGTCTCCTTTCGGAAGGTTACACATTCCGGTCAGGGTCTGACACCGAGGTGCTGCTTTACAGTTACATCCGCTATAAGGAAGGCTGCCTCGATATGCTCAATGGCTTTTTTGCTTTTGCCGTTTACGACCGGCAGGAAAAGAGTCTTTTCCTCGCCAGAGACCGATTCGGCATCAAGCCGCTGTATTATTACGACGATGAGGACAAATTCATTTTTGCCTCCGACATGAAAAGCGTGCTGGCTTACGGAATTGAGAAAAAGCTGGATACTGAATCATTATTCACTTATTTACAATTGAACTATATCCCCGCCCCGCACACCATGCTGCAGGGGGTGCACATGCTGGAGCCTGGAAAATGGCTTAAAATCCATGGAAATGAAGTGCAACACGGAGATTATTACCATATCCAGTACGACAGGGAACAGGCAGAGGAACATGGCGAATCGTATGAAGAACAGAAAAAATATCTGCGGGAACTGGTCGAAGATTCCGTGCGAAAACGGCTGATAAGTGATGTGCCCCTCGGCACTTTTCTCAGCGGCGGCATTGACTCATCCATTATTTCAGGGATTGCCAAAAAGTACAAGGACGACCTGCACACTTTCAGCGTCGGCTATCGTGACGAACCATTTTTCGACGAAACGAATTACGCCAACCTGGTCGCTGAAAAATTCAACACCCACCATACGGTATTTTCCCTTACAAATGAAGACCTGTACGAAGACCTGTTTGACATTCTCGACGCGTTCGATCAGCCATTTGCCGATTCATCATCCATACCCACATATATATTAAGTAAAAAAGTCAGGGAACATATCACCGTGGCCTTATCGGGCGATGGAGCCGATGAGCTTTTTTCTGGTTACAACAAACACGTTGCTCATCTGAAAGCCATGGAGCAAAATTCAATGAACAGCATGTTGTCCGGTCTTGTGCCGTTTTTGAAAATGGCGCCAAAATCAAGAAACGGTACCTTGTCGAACAAAATCAGGCAGGCGCAGAAATTTGCAGAAGGACTGAAGCTGCCACAAGCGGAACGGTACTGGCGCTGGGCGGGATTCCTTACGGAAAAGAAGGCCTACCACCTGCTGAGTGCCACACAAAAAGAAAAGCTAAAAACAACTGTTTTTCATGAAAGAAAGGCAAAAATACTCTCTGCATTCAGTCCGGAGGACGACTTCAATGAGGTGCTCCTTGTCGACATGCAGCTCGTGCTGCCCGACGACATGCTGCGCAAGGTGGACATGATGTCGATGGCCCATGGCCTGGAAGTGCGGGTACCCTATCTCGACCACAATCTCGTGGATTATGTTTTCCAGTTACCAACCTCATCGAAGATCACACCTGCCATGAGAAAAAGGGTATTGCAGGATGCCTTTGCCGACATGCTGCCCCGGGAGCTGTACCGGCGTCCGAAAAAGGGATTTGAAGTTCCTTTGCTCAAATGGTTCAGGACTTCGTTAAAGTCCATGATTAAAGACGATCTGCTGGGGGATAAATTCATCGAAGAGCAGCAGGTCTTCGACCCCCGTGAGATCAGACGCATGAAAAAACGTCTTTTTTCCATGAACCCCGGCGACGCGCATGCCACCGTCTGGGCGCTGATCGTATTTCAGTGGTGGTGGAAGCGATACTTTAGCTAAAAGCGTCAATGCCGGTCCGGATTCAGACTTATACCTTTTGTCAAATTTGCTGAAACAAAATCAAACCATCATTGCCTCGGGATAAACAATTATTTATAATATGCGGTAAATTGCACTTTGAATAACAGGGAAAAAGTTTGTTGTGAAAAGAAGTAAAAAACCGCTGCCGAAAGTCGAGATCATCAATTACGGCCGCTATTCGGGCTGGGATCGCGATAGCCGCACGCTGCCGGAGTTGCTCGAACTGACAACAGCGATAAAAGCTGAGGTTGGCGTGGAGTTCGGGATGATCGTGGAGATATTTCAGGGCAAGGGGCGCTTTCTCGATTTCAGGATCGACCATCCGCCGTTTACGGACAAGGAGGGCAATGTGGAGCCGCCTTTCGAAGGCAGTTACCAGATTAAAAGCAACCCGTACACTTTTTTTCTTGGCGACACGGTGTGGGAGCCTGTGGAGGATAAAAAAGGCCCGTGGACCATGCACATCTTCATCGACGGCACGGAGCTGGCGTCCAAAACAATCATATTGACATGAATCCCATGAAAATTGAACATATTTTTACACCCAAAATCCATGAAGAAAAAACTGACAGCCCTGCAGCAACAGCTTGAGGGCGAACTTTTTTTTGATGAGACGATGCGGCACCTCTATGCCACGGATGCTTCGGCCTATCGTGAGATGCCCCTGGCCGTTGCAATGCCCAAAACGACGGGCGACATTAAAAAACTCATTCTCTTTGCCCGTGAAAACGGCGCATCCCTTATCCCGCGCACGGCGGGCACTTCGCTGGCGGGACAGGTGGTCGGCGGCGGCATCGTGGTGGATGTATCGAAGCACTTCACGAAGATCCTCGAGGTGAACAAAGAGGAACGCCGGGTGCGTGTACAGCCGGGCGTCATCCGCGATGATCTGAACCATCACTTGCGTAAATACGGCCTTTTCTTCGGTCCTGAAACCGCTACGGCCAACCGCGCCATGGTGGGCGGCATGGTGGGCAACAACTCCTGCGGCGCCAACTCCATTGTGTACGGCAGC
>WGED01000115.1 GCA_015492915.1 Cyclobacteriaceae bacterium | reverse complement strand
CAATATAAGGATTTACAATCCGCATAATAACCGTTTTGGAAATATCAGGGTATAGTTGCAAACTACACCCGGCATCATTTTATTCTTGACTTAACACCAGGTCAATGGAGGGTAATCTGCAAGCATTCTGCGAAATGACTATTACAAACTATGCGATGATGAACATAGATGTGCTTAATTAGGGCCTGCTGAAAAACTCAGAGCTCAGAATATACGAGACTCGGCTGTACATCGTGATCTCTGAGTATTTTTTCAAATATTTTGCTCATTATCGATTTCCATGCTGAATAACTCAACAGGCATAGGGGTGCCGCCCCAGCCAGTTTGACCAGATTCAACACCATAATGATCGAGGCAATCCATGATTGAGAAGTATCTCTGAGCCTGGCCCTGATCCGGTTCATACCGTATGCGTTTTTGGCCTGACCAAATTTACCCTCAATCGGATTTCTCTGCCCCGGACTTACGTGGTCTGCCACTGCCTTTGGTCTTCCGAGCGGTTTTGCTATTAGCCTTATGCCCAATTCTTTTAATTTCTTTCTGTTTTCCCTGCTACAGTATATCTGGTCAGCCAGGACCTTTTCCGGGTGGTAGCCAAACCGTTGCCTGTACTGTTCAATGTAGTCCATCATTGCGCTCGATTCATTGAATGCATCCCAACTGATGGTGTCCAGGTATGCAAAACCATTGGCCAATGAAACATGAATCTTCGATCCGAATTCTACTTTTGCTTTTAGCTTGCCCCTAACAATGGGTCGTACGTGAGGCTGATGAATACTTACTATTCTATCAGCAATACTATGCTTTTTCTCTTCATACATCTCTGACTGTTGCTGATAAAGTGTATGGATTATCATCAATTGCCTCTGTTCTCTATAATCAAGCGGAAAAACCTGACGCCTATCAAGCATCTTATCGATGGACTTTAGGTTTCTCCTCAAGTACCGCAATTGTTTGCCCACAGCCTTGCGGATGGTTTTGTGCTGTGGAGATTTCTTTTGGGCTGTTTGTAGATACTCTTTCCGGGCAACTTTCCGGTAGGTCCTTGGCTTTTTAACATCTATCATCGCATTATGTATAGTGTCGATCAACCGCTCACTAATCTCTCTGGCCTCAGACAACAAATTTAGATCAGTAGGATAAGCAATATCCTGGGGGCAAGCTGTAGCATCAAGGATGACTGCTCCTTTATGCTGAACATCTCCTCCTGAATCATCATCTTTCTTATCATCTTTACCCTCGGACAACGAAATAATCCTCTCATTCATCTTTGCAATTACCTCATCACCCAGCCGCTTTCTGAACTCTACAAACAAGGAGGGATCAAAAGGTGGCTCCGGACTGAAACCGCTGTATCCAAGAAAATACTGCAAATACATGTTTTCGCTGATCTGAGCGACTGTTTCACGATCATCCAGATTACACAGGTGTTTTATGATGATTGAGCCAATAACGATTCGAGGATTCAGCGGTGGCCGTCCTGTCGACTTCACACTGAAGTGCCTCAGGTAAATGCCAACAAGTTCATCCCATGGAATCCTGTCGGCTAGCCTTACCCATCTGTTATTTTTATCAAGTCTCTTGGAGAAAGGTGTTTCAAATCCGATAATTGTCAATTGGTTTTGGCTGACATATGCAACTCGTGGTGCATGCTTTTTTGGGGCAGTGGGCATAATTCCTTGCATTTGGTTAACTAAAAATCGACATAAAATCCCCCTCTGTAAAGCAGAATCAAATATTTTTTGCTTTTTCAGCAGGCCCTAATTAACTAACCGATCGTTACACTAGCCACCGTTCACCGGAAACCACCTTGCTTGTACGCTCCCCAAAAAATGAAATACACAGGAAAGGTATGCCCTAAAACTGTTAACCCAACTTGGCAGTTATCGATCATAACATTCTGACAGGCAGGTTGTTGCAAATTTAGTGGTACACTACATATTTTTTAACTGCCGGCTGTGTGTGTTTGCAGCCTGCTGCATCATAGATCTCTCTGACTTGCTTTATCGGGCTCGATGGTTTTCTGATATAAATAGTCTTTTTATCTGTCGGTAATTTTATTGTCTGTATTTTCTGGCTCATCATTATCCTTACAATATTTTTCCAGTCATAGTTTATGTTGTTTTGCTTCAACATATATCTGATGGTATTGACCAGCTGGTAAGCAAGCATGGTCAGATACAAATGGGCTTCAATTCTCTGGTCTTTCTGATGGTGCACCGGCCTTATTCTTAAATCAGATTTCAGGCTTCTGAATGTCGCTTCCACTTCCCTTATGGTATTGTATATATCCCACAGCCTTTCTTCTTCGATCTTCTCATAATTGGTCCGGATAAAATACACGCCCCTGACTTTATCGTCTTTGGTTTTGTTTTCTGTTATTGTCCAGCTCAGCCCTGTTGCTTTTCCGTCTTTTTCATCAACCTTTATTTTATATCTTGCCGACGCCCTGTTGTGCCTCTCCCGGGCCCTGCCTATGCGTTCCCATACTTTATTGATGAGTTTGGCGCCGCCTTTTTTCGAAAGGGATGATTTTATCGACAGCAAATCCTGTTCAAACCGTTCTGTGAGCTTTATATTCATAGCGGTTTCTTTTTTTCTTTTGGCCTCACTCTCTACATACATCCAGGTATCCTTGTATCCTTCGGGCCTGAATATGCTTAATTTCACTTCATTGCTTTCCCTGCCGGTGAGTTTTATGACTGCCGGCCCTGTGTGGCTGAGCGAATAATCCTTTATCCTTTTTCTGGATACACAGACATATTTATAACCTTTCTTATCGAGCATCTCAAGGTTCTCATCGGTGGCTACCCCGGCGTCTATTACCACGGTGTGTTCCCTGCTGCCGGTCGAATGTGACTCAAGGTCTTTGAGCATCTCCGCCAAGGTGGCCACATCACCTTTGTTGCCTTCATATATCCTGGAATGCCTTATAAAACCCTGTGGGTTGATCACGCCTGTAAAAACAACCACAGGGCAATCATCTCTTTTTTCTTTGCTCCTGCCGTATTTTGCAATACTGCTCTGCGGTTTTCCCGTTTCGAAATAGGTGTTGCTGACGTCAAATATGACCAGTCTGTCCCTGATCTCGAACATATCGGTAATGCGGCCGTATAAGTATTTGTCAATTTTGGCCTTATGACGGTAAAGCAGGCCGGAGACAGCATAAAGCTGTTTGTGGCTTATCTTTTTATCATAGTTGTACAGCGCCGACAGTTCGCTGTTTGTTTCAAGAATTTGCGACATCTTATATTCTGATACAGACCACACTGCCCTGCCCGTGATGCTGATCAGCGCTCTTTTCGTTTGATCTTCCGACATCCCGAGCGATCTGAAACAGGCCCCTAATTTGAGTTTCTCCAGCGTTTGTTTGCAAAGGTGTTCGGCGCCGTATTCTCTGACCTGTTCTACTTCAAGTCCTTTTACGTCAATATTATGAAACTCTGCCTTTTGAGCCGGTGGCGGAAAGGTTGTCGGGTTTTCTGCCCCCTGACCGTATCTTATGCAATACTTCTGATAATACCGCAGGGCCAGGCCTTTAATTTCCTCACTGACATCCTGAGGAAATAATTCCGGCTGTTTAAAAATTTTAGACTTCAGTATTGCAAGGACTTTTTTTCTGTTCTCTTTATCTTCCAATAATTTCTCCGACCCCAGGTACAGGACAGCCCTTTGTTTGACCTTTCCTTCTATTCTTGAAGTTTGAGCCAGGGTATATTGGTAAAATACCTTACTGTTCTTGCTGCGTTGCTTTTTTACCTGCCTTATAAACATGGCGCAAATATAGCAAACGCCCGGCATATATGCAATTACCGTACATCACTACATTCGGGCCTGAAAATATTTTGTGTCCGGATATGAGGCTTTTGCATTTTTTGTGTCCTGAAAATTCAACAGATTTTTTTCTGTTTTCCCGATCGATGGCCAAGTTGGGTTAAGTCAAGAATAAAATGATGCCGGGTGTAGTTTGCACCTACACTCTGGTCCTGTTTTCAGCGTTGGGACACCCTAAAATTTTTCATAATGATACGGTATAACTCAGCCTGCCCATGATCCATTTTAAGCAATCTGGTTCTGGTTTGTTTTGATTCAGGGAGCAAATAGGTGACCTGATACATGTTTTGTGTCAGTTCAGAAGCCTTTTTTATGGATAATGCTGAACGTTCTTTGTACAACACCCTTTCAAGTTCTTTATAAATGCTATATGCGGTGAAGGATATGCAAATATGCGCCCGGATGCGATGCTCCAATCGATGGTATACAGGACGTATCCTCAGGTCAGTCTTCGACATTCTGAAGGCTTTTTCAATATGCCAGAGGTTTTTGTAGTGTTCAATGATTTGCCTTTTGCTGAGTTTTGAGTTGGTAATATATCCTTTCAGCCCATCCCAGGATTTGTCCCGTTCAAATTTCTGATAATCGATCGTAACAGTTACATCGCCTGTCAGTTTCAGGTATTTGTTGTATCCGCGGTTGTTGATATGGGACTTGGTCAGTTTCCCTGCCTTTATCTGTTTTTCAAGGCGCCTGAGGCCCCTTTGGCGGTTGCGTTCATCCCGAAGGGCCCTTTTGGCAGAATAGCTTACAATGAGCCTTTTGCCATGATCTTTTTTCAGGCTTATGATCTGCCCGTCGGTAAGCTGCTTTTCCAATATCCTTTTTTTTATTGCCTCCGTTTCGTTCTTGAGCCTGCCGCCAAGGATATACTCATAGCCTGCTGCCTCCAGGGCCTTGATGTTTTCATTGGACAGCAGCCCTGCATCGGCCACCACAACAAGCCTGCTCAGCGAGAACCGCTCGCTCATCTGCTCAATAAATGGAATGAAAGTATGTCCTTCATAGATATCTCCTTCAAAAATATCGTACCCGATAGCATAGCCGCCAGGCCCTACCAGCAGCCCGAGGTAT
>WGED01000114.1 GCA_015492915.1 Cyclobacteriaceae bacterium | reverse complement strand
CTGTTCGGCACACCGAACCTTTTATGTTCTTCAAAAAGTCCCATTGTAGAAACAGCCGGAATATTATCGAGAAAAACATTGGTTGCCCTGCTGAAAAGCAGATAGTCATACAATTTTTCTGCCGTTTCTTTTTCCGGTCGTCCGTCATCGAACTTCAAAGTTCCGAGGCGGGTGTTCAACTCATCGGGAATTCTGTAGGCATCGGGAACATACATATTATAACCTTTTGTAGGTTCCTGACAAAAACCAGTCGATTGAAGTGCGATCATACTAGATAATGCACAAACTAAAACACGTAATTTTTTCATTTTTTACTTCTGTTTATTTATAATCATTCATTGATTATCTACTAACTCAAAATCGTTCGGCTTCCATGTTTTGTCGAACCAGGGTTCAAGCGGGCCGTACAAGCGAAACAGCACAAACCACCCTTTGCCCGGTACGGTTTGAATCCAGTTGTTTTCTTTTCCCTCGGGCGGATTCGGGCCGAAATACAAATCAACAGAACCATCGGGATTCACTGTCAGGTTGCTGCGTTTGTTGTTCAAGGCGGGATATTTCTGGTCTGTTAACAGCATGCCTCTGGTTTGCGGGTCGTACATGACAATTGACCAGAAATTCTTGGCGGGCACATCGGGTGGTATGGTCAGTTTATAATTCTTTGAGCCGTCGAAATAATTGCCGTCTTTATCCTTGCTGCAGAAGGCGTATTGGGATCCAAGCCCGACCATTTTCATGGCCATGGCAGGAGTAACGGCTATGGCACCATAGAAAAACAGGATACGGGCATCGAGGTTTATCCCTCCACGCCCCTCGTCTTTGAGCCACAGGTGGCTGTTACCCACAAATCCGATATACCATTTTCTGTCCGGATAGATATAAGCGTCGGGATCACGGGGAGAAAAGAGAATAGATCTTCCGGCTGCATCGCCTATCTTGAGCGCATCGTCGTACACGCTTTTCCAATAATCATCAGGGCTAAACGGATTGCCTTTCTCAATTCCAATAGCTGACAGTACCCCCCTTGATTCATTATCGAGTGCTTCGACGGGCTCTCGCTGAACAATATCATTCAACATCTTGAAATAACGGTAGCTGGCGGGAATGACGGCCTGCGTGTTTTTTCC
This sequence comes from Cyclobacteriaceae bacterium, assembly GCA_015492915.1. GTDB lineage: Bacteria > Bacteroidota > Bacteroidia > Cytophagales > Cyclobacteriaceae > JAAUQL01. The sequence goes on along the minus strand of WGED01000114.1, from coordinate 1,542 downwards.
CGACATATTCACAAACTTCATCTCAGGCGGGTTGGCAGCATCATTCAGTGGGTATATCTTAAGCTTTTCTTTGAATAGCTTTACTGAAAAATCCGGCTTGCCGTCGACAAGAAACCCACGCAATGCCATCCAGTTATGGTATGTGGGTGATTTAACCACGAACACATCGCGCACCTTACCGGCAATCTTCATTTTGGCAGGAATACTGCCAAGCGGGGCATTGATGTCTCCCTTATAGTCAGGCGGCAGAAAAACATAAGTGCCGCCCTGTCCGCGGTCGGGGCCTGTCGGCCCCATATCGGTCACCCAGCGCATCCAGCCGTCATCCACAAAGCCTGGTCCGGCTTTTCCGGGCATTTCGATGACAAGAGCCCCTGTTTTTTTCAGATCGAAAAAACCGAATACATACACGGTCCCGGTATTGCCGGTAGGCCAGACCTGATGGGCATCGATCAGTTGCTCGGAGATAAGTACATGATGCGCTTCGGTGGCGCCCATCCCTTCGAAGGCGATCTTTAACACTTCCGTGGCAATGGCTGAAAGATTATTCAGATAAGCTGTTACCGATCGTGAAACATCAAGGTAACGATAAGCTTTCTTTATTGTCTCATCGGTAGGCCGGCCGTCATCATAATTCAGGATGCCGATGCTGGTTTCTACTTTGTCAGGGGTGAGGATGTCGGCCGGTACGGATATGTCCCGTTCTTTGTAAAAAGCTGCAGGATCTTTTTCAGTAGCTCTCTTTTTATCCGGTGGCTGAACATTGTTGCAAGCATTCAGGAATAAAAAAGTGATAAGTGCCGTAAATAACGGGTTGAATGATTTTATAACCTTTTCTCTCATAATTATTCGGGTTTTAGTTTAATACCTTGGTCTTGTCATATTGGAGCTAAGAAAATCGGTCGGTTAAATTGCCGGCATGAAACCTGTCATTGTACTCCGGGTGTTGGTTCAGGGATTGCAACAATCCTTTTTTCATGAAAAGCCCATGGAATATCTGCGGGTCTTTCTGCAGTCCGGGTTGATGTTCCCCATGAAATTAGTTTATTTCTCATTCGATCCTCAAGTCATCTCTATTCATATTGATCTGGCGACAATGATGACTTAAAGGCATTTTACCAGTCATTTATGCCTTGCCATCATCAAATATATATATTTTGAACAGCATAATTTGACACCTGTGTCAAAATGGAATAATGAGTTGTTTTGTAATTTAACATCGAAATAGTCAGTCGTTTTAGACACACTGAAAAGGATCCGGGATACAAAACCGAATGCTCTCCGAGGATCATAGGAGAGGATGTCTTCCAGTTGATTTATATATGAGCAGAAAGTCTTTCACGGTGTCTTCCATCGCAACGGAATATTTGATGTCGTTGATACTTTTACTTTTTATTTTTAATAGATTGCCTCTTGCATAGGCAGCATCAATGAAGAGATGATACACGTGCTTGGCCTCTTCCCGTTCAAGATTCAGTTGAAAGAAATCCATGAACCAGTCGAGAATTCCGTTTTCAAAATTGAGTTCATGTCCCTTTAAGT
>WGED01000113.1 GCA_015492915.1 Cyclobacteriaceae bacterium | reverse complement strand
TGCATATTAACTTCAGAATGGTTATAATATTAGAAAAATGCAATTACTAAAGAGATGGGTGATATAATCAGATTTCCGTAAAGGGTTAAAAAGATATATCCTTAGTGCCCCCGGTTTTTTTGCTGATTTTGTATTATCGTATCATTTCAGGCCATCTGAACTGCTTTTCAATTATTTGTAATATTTTTATCTTTATATTGGCGATTGGATGGATGTTTTGTGCTTAATAATTCTAAATTCCAATCAAGGTAATCTTTGGACATGTCCCATAATTATGATACGATGAACAAGACACCGACAACCTTCAACATCACGAAATTTATCAGTCAGGAAGCCTACGGCGGAATTATACTCATCATTGCAACCGTCGTAGCTCTGGTATGGGCCAACTCGGGTTTTTATGAATCTTATCATCATCTCTGGCATGAGGTAAAGGTGGGTTTTTCCTGGGGCGATTTTGATATGACGGCTTCGCTGCACCATTGGATCAACGATGGTCTTATGGCTCTTTTCTTTTTTACCGTAGGACTCGAGATAAAAAGGGAAATAATGGGCGGAGAACTGTCAACGATGAAAAAAGCATCGATGCCCATAGCTGCGGCAGTGGGAGGGATGGTCTTTCCTGCACTTTTTTATATAGCCATCGTTATGGAAAATCCGCAATTTCTCAATGGTTGGGGAATACCGATGGCCACGGACATTGCCTTTGCACTCGGGCTGCTGGCACTGCTTGGGAAGAAAGTAAATGTCAACCTGAAAATTTTCCTGACAGCCCTTGCTATAGCCGATGACCTGGGTGCAGTAATGGTGATTGCCATATTTTATACCGATACGATTAATTTTTCTGAATTGCTTATCGCTGCATTTTTCCTTGCCGTGTTGCTGATCGCCAATTTTGCCGGTATGAGGAAAACGGTATTTTATGCGCTGATAGGCTTCGTTGGGGTGTGGATCGCTTTTGTTTTTTCGGGTGTGCACGCCACCATCGCAGGTGTACTGATAGCCTTTACAATTCCTGCCAGGGCCAGGATCAGCGAAAAAGAATATATTGATAAATTATCCGGATATCTCGAAAAATTCGGAAAGGAAAATCCGAGTAACAGCCCGTTGCTTACTAAAAAACAAGCTCATTTATTATCTGACATCGAAAAACTCAACAAAGAAGCGCACACTCCGCTGCAACGAATTGAACACACCATGCACCCTGTGACGGCTTATTTTATTCTTCCTGTATTTGCATTGAGTAACGCGGGAGTGCACATAGAGGGGAGTATTGTGGAAATGTTGCTTCACCCTGTTGCTATAGGAATCATAGCCGGATTGGTGCTGGGCAAATTCATTGGGATTTCATTATTGTCACGACTGATGGTCGGGCTAAAGATTTCTGTGCTCCCGGAAGGAGTTTCATGGAAACAAATTTATGGCGTGGCGTTTCTTGCAGGGATTGGGTTTACCATGTCTATTTTTATTTCCGAACTGGCTTTTAAAGAAGATGAGTACAAGCAGATCGCCAAAGTGGGAATCATGGCGGCATCATTAATATCTGCCATTATAGGTATGGTATGGCTGAGCAGGTCCTCTTCTTCTGATTGATTGGGAAGGATCGTGAAAATCAACCATTTTTCATAAAAATAGGTGGTAGGTTTTACGGCTTGTACTTCATTCTCGTTTCCACCTTTTGCAGTTCACGTTCAATGACCAGTTTGGCGATACTGAGAGCGGGATCATCGGATGAGAGAGCTTCTCCTGCTTTTCGCTCGCTCACATCGATCCTGTAAAGCATGTTGAGCAGCTTTTCAAAGTCATGATCGAGCAGCGCCTGTATCTCTTCCGCAAGCCATTGCACCAGCTTGTCATAGTTTGAAATGGCAATTGCACCGTTAGTGTGGAGTTGCAAATCTTTGGCAGCGAGCTGCCCTGCCAGTTCGAGATTATTTTCCATCATCAATCCTTGGTAAAAGGTTGCACAATTCCTGATATGGAAAATTGCTGTTTTCTCATATCATCTTTCCCCATTGCCTCAACAAGCTATGAAAAAATGGCCATTTTCTCATGGAAGAATCATTGCAAACCGAAGGAGGTCCCGTGACAGGCGCAGGGATTGTCGCTCCTTGTTTTTTTATTCTAACAAACTGAAGACCCCACGTTCCCGTGCTTGTCACGAGACCTCCAGTCATCCTTTCATTCCTTGGTGGGACCTTCTACGCGACTGATAGCTCATTCAGGGATTACCGCTTAAATAATCTATGGTAAAATACCCATTTCCCCATGCTTCTTACTGATTGGGCTGCCCGGGCGTAGGCGTAGTGAATTTCTTCCAGGTGCTGCCACCGTCGGGACTGCGCCCCTCCGATACATCGGTAAGTTGTACCCCAAATGTATGGGTATCGATCAGCCGCCCGTCTTTGTAATAAAGACCAATGGATTCGCCGTTGATGCTCAGCTTGAACTTCAGATGAGTTGGGCCCTGGTCCGTGTCGCTGTCGGCCCAGAAGAGCAGATAGCCGCCCGGCGGAATGGTAGTCTTGTCTGGCGCGTTGCCCGGGATTCGGTCATCAAACGGATCGCCCGAATCACTGAAATAGAACCGTCCCATATCCACAGGTGTGGCGCCCGCATTGTAGATCTCGATCCAGTCGGGGTACTCGCCCACGCTGTCGGGATCTTCGATGGTAGAAGAGTTGCTGGCCATGAATTCATTGATATACAACTGTGGCACGGGGCCTGAGGTGATGGTCATATCGTAAGGATCGTCGAGGGCATCGTCGGGCAACAACACCTCCTTGTTGGCGGTGTCCGTGAGCTTGAAATAGTAGTACAATTCGCCGTCGGCCGTGAGTGCAGGCACCGTAGCCTTGTAAGTGATCTTGTCGGTTGTCGTCATGTCGATGGCGGTGAAAGTGCCGTTATCCACGGCATAATAGATCTGTATTTTCGACACATCCTGACCGTCCGAGATATCAACGGTGAATACGATATCATCGCCCACCATGGGGATATCAGGCAAATAGCTGAAGGATTTGAAGTAGGAGACTGGCTTGTCACCATTGCTCTTTTCAGGGGTGGCGAAGCCTGTTACCTGCCACAGGCCTGTGCCGTCGGGAAAGCGGGCGTAGGTCTCACCATTGTCCATGGCAGGGAAGATCACATGATCGATCGGCTTACCGTCAGGCTGCTCGAGCGTAATGCTTTCACCGGCTGAGCTGAGCTTGAAAGGAAGGTTGAGCCCTGTGCCCTGATCGTCGCAATAAAGGAGCAGAAATCCGCCAGGCTGGATGGTATGCCCTGCAGGCAGCGAGTATTTGTTTGCGATGTCATCGTACACAACATATCCTTGAATGTCAACAGGTTGCTCGCCGATATTGTAGAGCTCAATCCAGTCCGGATTGCCCGTAGACATAATTTCGTTGAAAATCAGGGCACCCGGTTTGAGCTGAGGCGGTTCGGGCTCTTCGGTTTTATCGCAGGCTGCCAGTCCGACGAAAACAATGATTGTGAGTAGTAAGGGTTTTTGAAGATTTTTCATGTGTTACGAAATGTGTTTAAAAAATAACTGTTCAAAGGACATTATATTTTTCAAATGACGAACATAAACTTTTTTGTTGGATTTACGCTTCCTGACTCCCACTATATTTATGCTGTTTTGCGGGAATTTGTAATTGAAAAACAGATTGTTTTTCATGGGTTGTCGGATTATCAAAAAAAATCGATCGTACAATCGCTCATTTGTCAATTAAATTTTATCTTTCAATGTTTTGAATTTCTGGTTTCAGACTATCAATTGAAATGAAAAAAATTCTCGCATATATCCTCTCCTCTATCTATTACCTCTACTTCGGATTTCTGCTTGCGGTGTTCCACATCACCCAGATGATCGCCTGGAATCTATGGGGATACAAAGCGCAAAAGAAGGTCGTTGATCTTCTCAATTATCTGATCATCAAGGGTTTTGTGATACTGGGCACAAGGGTAAAATTTCGTGGATTCGAGAAAGTGCCGGAGGGTAAACCTTTGATAATCATCTCCAACCATCAGAGTCAATGGGACATACCACCCATCGTGTGGGGCTTCCGCAAATTTTACCCAAAATTCATATCCAAGATAGAATTGGGAAAAGGCATCCCCAGCATCTCCTACAATCTGCGCAAAAGCGGCTCAGCGCTGATCGACCGCAAGGATCGCGTGCAGGCTATCAAGGAGATTATCAAGCTGGGCAGGCATATCGAGGAGAAAAGATATTCGGCGAGCATCTTTCCGGAGGGCACCCGCAGCAGGGACGGCAGGGTAAAGCGCTTCAAATCAGGCGGTATCAGCACACTGCTCAAGACGGCGCCCTCGGCGGTCATCGTCCCTTTTGCCATTGATAGCAATTACAAATTGCATGGTAAGGGCTTTCCCATGGGCATAGGCGTGAAGGTGACATACACCGTGCTCGACCCCATTGACCGTGAGGGGAAAACCCCCGAGCAGATTGCTGATGAAGCGGAGAATATCATCAAAAAACAACTCGGGAAGTTGTGAGTGGTAAAATATTCTCATGCACAATATTCCCGTTTATGATTTTTTCATGATATTCGTGTTTGATTATTCCAGTTAAATTTTTCTTCATAATGAAACGGCATTTTTTCACTTTTCTCGCAGCATTCCTCTTTGCAGTTCCCTTTGTTTTCGCGCAGAACAAGCTCACCAACATGGAAAAAGTGGAGGGGTTCCAATTGCTGTTCAATGGCAAAAACCTTGACGGCTGGACAGGCAACACCAAAGATTATGTGGTGGAAGACGGCACCATTGTGCTGCACCCCGAAAACGGCGGCGAGGGCAATCTTTATACTGAGAAGGAATACGCTAATTTCATTCTGCGTTTCGACTTTCAACTGACCCTCGGCGCCAACAACGGCCTGGGCATCAGGGTACCGCTCAACAGCCACGCTGCCTATGACGGTATGGAGCTGCAGATCCTCGATAACACCGCCGAAAAATACAAGGATCTTCATGACTACCAGTATCACGGCTCTGTCTATGGCGTCATTCCCGCCAAAAGGGGTTATCTGAAGCCTGTGGGTGAATGGAACATGCAGGAGGTCATTGCCGATGGCACGCACATCAAAGTGATCCTCAATGGCCATGTGATCCTCGACAGCGACATCAAAGAGGCGAGCAGGGGCGGCACCATCGACGGCAAAAAGCACAAAGGTTTGAAAAACAAAAAAGGCCATATCGCCTTTCTCAGTCATGGCGATATGGTGAAATTCAGGAATATCAGGATCAGGGAGCTGCAGTGAGCCCGTGGTGCTGCCGGTTGCCTCATAATTACTTGATTTTCATGATAATACAATAATTTTTTATGACTATTCGCTTCATTGTACAATATTTCATTAATCTACTCGGGCCACGGTTTTGTCATGATTTTTGCTGCCCTGCGCTTACGCAAGATACCGGCAAAAATACACGTCAAAACTCTCTTCGTTTGAATTTCTGTTCCGGGGGTTTGCACCCCTGGCTACAATATATAGCTCCTCCGGAGCTCATTTATACAACAATAACTTCAATATCCCATCAAAGTGAAATGTAACGGAAACACATATAATTTTTTAACCCTGTAAAATATTTAGTAATGACCAAAATGAAAAAAAACAGCAGGAGGGACTTTATAAAAATGTCTGTCGCCGGCGTGGCGGCATTTTATATCGTGCCCAGGCAGGTGCTGGGCGGTAACGGCTTCACGGCGCCCAGCGACCAACTCACCAAGGCCATCATCGGTGTTGGCGGCATGGGTCGCGGCCATTACAGATACGGCGGTACACGCTTGCTCGCCATCTGCGATGTGGATACGAACCATCTGCAAAAAGCGCTTGACCAGTTTGGCGACAAAGGCATTGCAACCTACCGTGACTATCGCGAGCTGCTTCAAAGGCCCGATATCGACATCGTGCACATCGCCACACCACCGCACTGGCACGGCATCATGGCGTCCGACGCGGCCAAGGCTGGCAAGGACATCTGGTGCGAGAAACCCATGACGCGCACCATCGGCGAAGGCATCAAGGTGATAGAGGCGGTTCAGAACCACAGCCGGATTTTCAGGCTGAACACATGGTTCCGCTTCCGAGATAATTACTACGGCTTCGGCACCACGGTTGAGCCCATCAAGAAAGTGGTGGAGAACGGCCTGCTCGGCTGGCCCATTAAGGTGACGGTGAGTGGTATCACGGGCTTCAACTGGAAATTCTACTGGTCGGGAAAGCCTGACCTGAAGCCTCAGCCGGTACCATCAAACCTCGATTACGACATGTGGCTTGGCCCGGCGCCTTACAAGCCGTACAACCCGGAGCACGTCCATTCCAAGTTCAGGGGCTATTGGGACTATGACGGCGGGGGCCTTGGCGATATGGGGCAGCACTACCTCGATCCCGTGCAGTACATTTTGGGCAAGGACCACACAAGCCCCGTGAGCGTGGAGGTGGATACAGCACAACAGCATTACTATGCCGTCGGGCCGTGGCGCAGGATCACCTACACTTACGATGACGGCTGCCAGATCATCCTCGACGGCGAGAACAAGGATAAAAACGCGGCCTTCCTCGAAGGGCCCAAAGGCAAGCTGTACAAGCACATGCGGTCCGATATTCCAGACCTGAAGAAAAAGCTGGCTTCGCTGCCTGATCCGGAACCGCAGCAAAAGGATTTCATCGATTCCGTAAGAATGAGAAAGAAATTCGCGCTCAACGAAGAGAACGGCCACCGTTCGTGCACGATCGTGAACCTGGGCAAAATCGCCCTGAGGCTGGGCAGGTCATTGAAGTATGACCCTGTAAAACAGCAGTTTATCGATGATGAAGCAGCCAACCGACTGATCAACCAGCCGATGCGCGGCCCCTGGACCATTTAAACTTTTTGAACAATGAGAAATTATTATAATTCCATGAAGAAAATACAATTATTTCTGCTCGCCCTGGTGACAATGCACGGCATGGCCCTGGCACAGGGAAGAACTTTTGAGACGCGTGTTGCGGACATCCTGACCGAGATGCCCGCCAACAATCTCACCATCCTCGACAAACAGATGAACGAGCTGGTCAGCCTCGGCGAAAAGGGCGTCCTGGCCTTTACCGAGATGCTGGTGCCATGGGGCGAAGGCAATGACGTTAAGGTGCGCTATACGCTGGGCAGTCTTTCGAAATTTGTGGCCAAAGGCGATCGTGAGCAGGACAGGCTGTTGGTGAGCAAGGCTTTTCTGAAGGCCATCGAACGGACGGATAACAAGGAGATCAAAACCTTTCTTATCAATCAGTTTGAGATCTTTGGCAAAGACGAGACAGTGCCCGTACTCGAAAAATATTTGACGGATGAAACACTGTGCGATCCTGCCGCGCGTGCTTTGTCGGCGGTAGGAGGAGCGGTAGCCGGGAAGACGCTTTTCGATAAATTATCTTCGGCGGGGGATCAATGCAAAGTGCCGGTAGTCAAGGCGCTGGGCGTCATCAGGTATCAGCCTGCGGAGGCAGTGATTGCTGACTATATTTCAACGAATAATCCCGATTTGAAAAAGGTAAGTCTCTTTTACCTGGCCAACCTGCCTGCAACCGCTAAGGGCAAACTGCTTGAGGCTCAGGCGGAAGCCGTCAGCTACAAATATGAGCGGACGAGGGCCACGGCTTCGCTGATGCTGTTCGCCGAAAGGCTGGCCCAGACAGGCCAGTTGGCGAAGATGGAGAAAATTTGCAAAAATCTCATGAAGGTCGCTCCTGAGCACATCAAAAGTGATGCAATATCTCTCCTGGTGAAATATAAAAGCAGGCACGCACCGAAGATGCTGAAAAAGGCCATGAATTCTGAGGATTTTAAGTTGCGTGGCACGGCCATGCTGCTCGCTGCCGAAATGCCCGGAACGGATAACACGCTCTTCTGGGCCAAAAGCCTGCATAAATATCCCGATTACGCGAAAGCGGAGATCATAACCATGCTCGGTAACAGGCGCGACAAGGCCGCGGAGAGCGCGGTGACGGCCGGCCTGAAGAGCGATTCGGAGGAAGTGCAGCAAGCTGCCGTGATCGCCCTGGCAAAGCTGGACCCGGTCAAAGCGGTGGAGGTCTTTATCCCGATGTTTGCCACGGCTCCCGCTTCAGTAGTAAATACGTTGAAAAAGACCATGTTGTGGATGAAGAGCGACAAGGTAGTGCCTGCTGTTGCAGCGGCTGTAAAGAATAACGCGCCCCATGCCAAGATAGCGCTGATGGATATCCTGGCGACAAAACATGCTTCGGAATTCAAGGATGTGATCTTCAATGAAACGGCGGACAAGGATGAAGGCGTGCGGCTGGCAGCCATGGAGTCGCTGGCTTCGGTAGTGGAGAAGGATGACCGGCACAGGGTCTTTGATCTGCTCATGAAAACCAAATCGCTCGGTGAGGTGAAGGCTTTGCAAAAGGCCATACTGTCTATTGCAGGCCAGCTGGAAACGCCCGGGGAGAAGGAAGCCTTCCTGCGAAAAGCTGCAGGGCTCAGTGATGAGAAAAAGGCGATTTTCATAGAGATATTGCCCGAGGTGGGAGGAAAGGAAGCCTTACAGATGGCCTTGCAAATTTACAAGAGCGGTTCGTCTGTGTTGAAAGAGGCGGCCTTCAGGGCGCTCACCAATTGGCACGGGCTTGACGCCGTTTACCCCTTGTTCAGCATCGCGGAGGACGATCCAGCGCATGCAGATAAAGCAGGCCTGGCCATCATCCGGCAGGTTGACCGGTCTGATGCGCCTGCCGATCAGAAGTACCTGCTTATCAGGAAGATGTTTGAGCAGGTCTCTTCCACGGGAGTGAAAAAATCTGCCATCGTCGCGTTGGGGAAGATAAAGACCATCCCCTCATTGTACTTCGTGATGCGCTTCATCGACGATCGTGATCTGCAGCAGGATGTGGCAAGGGCCGTCATGAACATCGCCCTTCCGGGAAGGGGCAGCGACGGGCTGACGGGCGAACTGGTGAAGAAAACGCTGGAGCAGGCGGCTGCGGTGATAGTAGGGCCGGAGAGTGACTACGATAAGGCGAGGATTCAGAAGTACCTTGCCGAAATGCCCGATGAAAAAGGCTTCGTTCCCATATTCAACGGCAAGGACCTCACGGGCTGGAAAGGCCTTGTGGGCAATCCCATTACGAGGGCGAAGATGAGTGAGCGGAAGCTGAAAAAGAAACAGGCCGAAGCTGACAAGCAGATGCGCGAGAACTGGACCGTGAAAGACGGCATCTTGTGGTTTAACGGCAAAGGCCATAACCTATGCACCGAGAAGCAGTATGGTGACTTCGAGCTGTTGCTCGACTGGCGCATTGGCAAAGACGGCGACAGCGGCATCTATCTGCGCGGCACCCCGCAGGTGCAGATCTGGGATACCTCGAGGGTGGAAGTGGGTGCGCAGGTTGGCTCCGGCGGACTGTACAATAACCAGAAGCATCCGAGCAAGCCGCTCGTGGTGGCAGACAACCCCATCGGCGAATGGAACCACTTCCGCATCATCATGAAGGGTGAGAAGGTGACCGTATGGCTGAACGGCAAACTGGTGGTTGACAATGTAGTGCTCGAGAATTACTGGGACCGCAGCCAACCCATTTTTCCCATCGAACAGATTGAGTTACAGGCACATGGCAATGAGATAGGCTTCAGGGATATCTACATCAAGGAGTTGCCGCGCTCCGATAAGAACAAGCTGACGGAAGAAGAAAAGGAAGAAGGATTCACTTTGCTGTTCAATGGTGAAAACCTCGACGGATGGGTGGGTAACAAGGTCGATTACATCGTCGAAAATGGCGAAATTGTCATATATCCTCAAAAGGGAAGCCACGGCAACCTGTTCACCGAAAAGGAATATGGTGATTTCGTGTTCAGGTTTGAGTTTAAGCTGACACCCGGCGCCAACAACGGCTTGGGAATCAGGGCGCCGCTGGAAGGGGACGCCGCCTATGTGGGCACTGAGATACAGATCCTCGACAACACGGCGGACATTTACAAAAACCTGAAACCTTATCAGTATCACGGCTCGGCCTATGGCATCATCCCCGCGAAGAGAGGCTATCTGAAACCCGTCGGAGAATGGAATGAGGAAGAAGTGTGGCTCAGGGGCGACAGCATCCGCGTCACGCTCAACGGCACGGTGATCCTCGAGGGCAACCTGAAAGAGGCGAGCAAAAACGGCACGATGGATCACAAAGAGCATCCGGGCCTGAAGCGCACCAAAGGGCATATCGGCTTTCTCGGCCATGGCTCGGTAGTCCATTTCAGGAATATCCGCATCAAAGAGTTGTAGCTATGGGAATGAGTGATTTTTGTCTGAATTATCTCCTATGGCGGGCGGTCAATTAAAAATTAATAATCACAAGAATAACGTGATTATAGGTCATTCGTGAGGCCAGGGATGGAAGCAGTACCGGGATATCCTAAAAAGGAATGAATCCTCCAAGGGTTAGCAATCCTTGCAGGGTTTGTGGGCCATGAAAAAATGATGATTTTCTCATGGTATTATCTTGAACTCTGACGAAAGGCATATCTTTAAAAATTATAGTTCGGACAATAAATCATCTTTCCCTTAACCCAGGAAAGATAATGACAGGTGTTTCCTGGATTGGTCAAAATTAAACCCAAAATTCTCAACAACCTTTCTATTCCGAGCTTAAATTACTTCAAAATCAGACACTTCGTTCACGTTTGATTCGTCACCATAAAAGTGCATTATGCCTGCCCGGCAAGGCAGGCCTCCTCATCAAACGTGCTGATTTTCTTCCCGCCCTGGCGGGACAAGTTGTACTTTAACTTCTCATAACGAAATCCTGGTGAGAATTTTGGGTTCAAAGTGAACTTCCTCGTACTATTAGGGGCGTTGACTGGTTCCATGACTTCAACACCAGCCTTGAGTGCGATAGAACCCATGACCGAATCGAACGGGCCCAAGATTGCCTATGCCGCCGTGTATCCTTTTGCACTGGTATTAATCATTATATGCAGTCAGATCATGGGCTTATTGTGATTGGAGCATGATTGCAGATCAGGAAGGGGGAGCCTTTTGCAAAGCGCTTTTGTACAATTCGTAATATTCGAAAATTGAGCTGACATAATTGACCGGTTCCCTGCCGCGACAATAACCATGTCTTACCACAGGGTCATTGTAATATTTTGGCTTTGATTTATTGATAAGCATTTGGGCCACATTATCATCCCACTTGTCCGGGTCAAGCCCGTATTTTTCGGCAAGCCTCACAGCATCACGTACATGGCCGCCACCCACATTATATGAGCCTAACGTAAACTTGATAATTTCAAGGCTGTCGGACAGCTTTGCTTCCCATTGTTTTCTTAATTTTGCCAAGTGTTTTACTCCAGCCTGAATATTTTTTTCCGGATGGCGGAGTTCGTTGGGTTTCACACCATAAACTTGTGCAGTTTTGGGCATTAACTGCATCAGGCCGACAGCGCCGCGCCACGAGGTGGTTTCAGGATCGAATCTTGACTCCTGGTAGATCAAGGCGGCAAGCAGCCTCCAGTCCCAGCCTACATCGCCGGCATATTTTTTTATTAAATCATCATATGGCGAAAGTTTTCCGTCTTTGGCCTCTTTTACCCTTTTTGTTATTCTGCTGCTCCTTCTTGTTTTGGGTTCGAAGTATTTATTTCTGATCATATTGTATTCTTTCGTCCCCATTTTTTGTTCGATCCACTGATCAAGGGTAGTGAGCAACTTAGTCGATTGTTTATTCACCGCCCAGGCGATAGGTTGACTGAGGCTCATTGGCGTTTCAATATCAATATTGTCATAAATGGAGCTGAATATGATAGCTTTATTCTGATCGCTGATGGTGTAATCAATGGTTTTGTTCGATACCATCTCAATCAATTCCTCAGTGACTGTTTCAGCAGGGGCATAGTCTATGATTACGTTCGTACCCGTTTCAAGAATCAGGTTTTTCAGCGTAAATTCATAGGAAGTATTTCTTCTGACAGTCACTGTTTTGCCGTCCAGATCAAGCCTGTCACGTACCAGTCCTTTTCTGGCCTGTTCATATGTCAGTTTCCTGAAATTATCAGGCAGTCTTTGCACCAGAATTTGCTTAGTCCTGAAAAGCGGTTTCGTGAATGAGACCCTTTTCATACGGTCTTTGGAAATGGTCAGGTTGGCCGCAACAATATCCCCTTTGCCGGCTAGCAATGAGTCAAGGATGTTCTCAACCCTCCCGATGATCATGATATTCAGCTTGAGATCGTTGTCTTTGGCAAACCATGATAGCATGTCGTATTCAAAGCCCATCGGCTCGCCACGATAAATGAAATAACTTGTGACACTGTTGTCCATCAGGACGGTGAGTACCCCGTCTTTTTGGGTGTATTCGGATATTTCAACAGTTGTGGTTTGGGGTTCTTTCGTGTCATTTTCAGGGTCGTCTGACGGATTTACGGTGGTGCATCCATAAATCATCAAACTGAAAATCAAAAGAAATATATTTAAATAAGCTATCTTTTTCATAATCAATGATAATTTATTGAAAACGATTTTCCAAAAAGGAATATACGGTAATTATCCGTATCGGTTTTGTAATCAGGTGTTTAGCGCAAAACTCATCCAATCATTAGACTAATGCCTGATCTATGAGAAAAAGAGGATTTATGCGGGAAAAATATGATCAGGATTGGTTTCGGAGGAGTTCCTTCCTTCCAAAACGGCTGCAAATCGGGCATTTCTCATAATCATGATTTCGTGCGGGGCAGTATTCCCTGCCAAAATAAATGATCTGCAAGTGC
>WGED01000112.1 GCA_015492915.1 Cyclobacteriaceae bacterium | reverse complement strand
TTCCCCAACCTGGTGCTGCCGGTATCGCTATTTGATGAAGGAGAACGCTTCTTTGCTTTCTGCCGCGCCCGGCTGGCATCTTTTTTAAGGATCGCCCTGTATTTCACCCGTGAAAACAAAGTCTACCAATCCCCTGTCTCGCAATACGGGATTCAGGTTCAGATGTGGTGACCCAGGGCTTCAGTTACGGGGGGTAACTCCCCCACTCGTGCCATTTCGGAGAACCACCGAAGTCTGGCAGAACGGAGAGATTTTTTTAAGTAGTTTATTTTCTGGTTCCCAGGCCCTTTTGGGGAACCAGAAAATGATAGCTCCCTGATGTCATGCTGGAAGCATCTTCCCTCGTATCAACTCCGTGGTAGATTAAGGGAAGATCCGCCAACCGGCCATGCGCGTCAAAATAGGATGTGGATAACTTTTTTATCGTTCGTCATTTTTCCTCAGGTTTTTTCCTGTTTTTTTAGAGCTTATACTGCAAAAAATGCTGATCCGAACAAGCTCTGAAGAAACAGGGAAATCTCTTATCCCTTTTGATGATCTGTCTTTGTTCTTTGAAGCAATTCCCATCGAGGCTTTTGCCATTGAGAGTCAATTTATCAAAAGGCAGCCAAAGAAAATTACGCCGCGAGGGTTGCTCTTTGGCTTTTTTCAAAGTATTGTCAGCCAGGAGCGGGCGCTCAGAAATGTTGCCATCTCGACCGGCTTGTATTCGGGGTGCACGATTTCAAAGCAGGCCATTGACTACAGAATCAATGATGACTTTGTTACCTTTCTTGAACGCATTCTTGCGGCTTTGCTAATGCAGCATTCTGGCATCAAAGCCGAGTGGGCAGAGACAAGTGAACTTTTTCGTGCGTTTAATCGCGTTTTAGTCCAAGATAGCACGACTTTTCCGTTGCATCCGGAATTGGTGTCTGCCTTTCCAGGGCCAACCAATCAACATGGCCAGAGTGCCACTGCGAAAATTCAGGTAGTCATTGATCTTTTGCGCGAGCAATTCTGCTATTTTGAACTCGGCGCGTTTACCGAAAACGATCAGAGTAAAGCCTTCGATATTTTAGAAATCGCTCAACCGGGAGATTTGGTGATTCGCGATTTAGGCTATTTTGTCCTTGCGGCATTGCAGCAAATCAGCGAGCAAGGCATCTTCTTCTTAAGCCGCCTGCGCCCTGAGGTTGTGATTTTTGAGCATGGAAGCGACATGAGAATCGATTTATTAAAAGCGCTCACCGAACGAAGCTACCTGGATATTGATGTCGATATCGGCGCAGCAGAACGGGTTCCTGTTCGCCTGGTCGCTCAACCGGTTTCCGAAGAAGTGTTTGCTGAACGCCTCGAAAAAGCCAAGAACCCCAAGGATAGAAGACTGCATCACAGTGAAGAATACCTGGCCTTGTTAGCTTGGGACCTTTTCGTTACCAATGTCCCGCGGCAAATTTGGACGACACAGCAAACCTGCCAGGTCAATCAAGTTCGCTGGCGCGTCGAAATCGTTATTAAAACATGGAAAAGCCATTTCAACATAGATGCTGTGCCCAGAGGCGATGCAACGCGGGTAAGAGCACATATTTACGCTGCGCTGATCTTTGTCACCATTTTTCAAACAAATATCTATTTGTTTCTGGCAAATTTGGTGCGTCAGAAAGAACAAATGGACATCAGCATTTTAAAACTCGCGCAATTCGTTAGAGAATATGCATTTCTGCTATTCATCATGCCTCACAATAAGCAGTTACAGGAAACGATTGTACAGCAAGTCCTTTATCATTGTAAATATGAACGACGAAAGCGACTAAGTTATCCACAAAAATTCAGAGCCTTATTTTGACGCCAATGGCCGGCTGGCGGATGACAGTAATGGGGTTTTTGACAGTCTCGTCAGCGTTACCCAAAAGCCTGTCCTTCGCGGTGGGCTTTTTATGGTCGACGATAATGCGAATAACTCTTGCCCCTGCAAAGCATAGTTCAGTCGTGCACAATTTTTTGTTAATTACCAGGAGATGATTTCCGACGGGGAAGCATTTCTTTTCAACAAAGGTGGGAACGATTCTGTCTCACAATAAAAAAAGAGCGCCATGCGCTCCTTCCGGGATGCCCCCTGACCGACAGTAAACATTGCTGTAACCGCCGGTCAAGGAGGCATTGGCCTTGCGCGAGGCAAGCGCCCGTCATAATATGCCCAGTACCCTTTTTCTCCTGAGGCCATAAACCATGGGCACCCAGAAGAAAAGATGTTCTGCAAAGCCCAATTGTTTGGCCTGCAGATATGTCCATTGCATAATTTCTGAAAGAAAATCGAAATTGACCGTAATATAAATAATGCCTAAATATTGCAAAACCATCATGATTAGAGCAATAATGCCTATGAAATAGGCGACGACTTTAAACATGGTACGGACCACTTTTCCGATCAATAGCCCAAAGACCGAGGTCATGAGCAAAACGAAGGTCTGTTTA
>WGED01000111.1 GCA_015492915.1 Cyclobacteriaceae bacterium | reverse complement strand
GTCATAATGGTGCGCATAAAGAATATTTTTGAATACCACATTGACCCCTATGGCAAAAATACCAGTAAGTTCATAGCCGATCATGGTGGGCACAGCTATAAAAAAGGTGCTCGCACCCTGCCGGACAATGTGCATGTTTCCTGTCCGTTCCATGAGTTTATCGGCAAAAATTTCGCTTTCTATCTTAGTCCAGCCCTGCTGTTTTCCCCTTGCAAAAAAAGCCGTCAATTCTTCGTGCAACACATCCGCAATCACAACAAACAGGCTGCCGTCGTCATCGAGATAAATGCTCTCAGACGTTCCTGCAGGAAATGATTCGGGCGGCAGTTTATGCCTGGCAAAAGGCTCATCCTCCCCGAATCTGAAAATATCGAAGGCGATGTCTTTTTCTCCATTGCGGACATACCCATACACCATGAATTTTGAATGATTTTTACTGAATGAAATCCGGGGACGATATATTTTAGTCGGCGAAAAAGGGAAAAACCAATCATCGGTTCCCAGGGGAATGCCGGCCAGCAAGCTGTAATACCTGAACGAAAGAATAGCCTGTGACGCCCGCTCATCAATGGTAAATGAACATAAAACCACCGTATCTCCCCTGACAAACATCCGGGATAAGTTTTCGGACGAATCCAACCTGACAGGCATCTGCCACAGCCCCTCCAGGCCATCATCAAACAGGGAGAGTTTTATCGCTCCTCCTCCAGATGACTCCAGCATCACAAAGGCATTATTCCCAACGGGAATTACATTTGGAAGATCATCTGGCAGCAGATTTCCGCTCTGCTCCAACACCCTTTCGGCTATCAGCCGTTGCCCGTACGCCAGCCATGAAAAAAGAATGAAAATCAGTGACAGGCTAAACCGGAGGAGCCCCGGCACGGTTATGTTTTCCGTGTGGATTTTATCCATTATTCCGGATATGGAAATTTAATTATTTTCTTCGCTCACTTCCGCGGCAAGCCCCACCTTCTCCCCTTCGGTCGAAGCTACCACCATTGCTACGGTCGCATCACCAGTCACATTGACCACTGTCCGGAGCATGTCGAGCGGCCTATCGGGCGCCACAATAAGTGCGAGACCTGCTGCCGGAATACCCGCCGCTTCAAGCACAATTACGAGCATTACCATGCCTGCTCCCGGCACGCCGGCCGAACCAATTGACGCCAGCACTGCGGTGAGCACAATGGCCAATTGGCTCGTCAGAGAAAGTTCAAGACCCATGGCGTGCGCTATGAAAACGGCGGCCACACTCTGGTACAGGCTTGTGCCATCCATATTGATGGTGGCGCCGAGCGGCAACACAAAGCTGCTCACCTCCTCGGATACATGCAGGTTTTCTTCCACACACTCCATCGTCACCGGTAATGTGGCCGAACTGCTGCTGGTGCTGAAAGCAAGTAACTGCGCCTCCCTGATGCCTTTGAAAAAGTTTTTGTACCGCACTTTCGTGAAAAGCTTAAAGATGGCCGGATACACGCCCAGGATCATGATCGACAGACCGATAATTACCGTAAGCCCATAGAGCATCAGCGCATTGAGAATCTCCATGGCTTTTGCAGGATTATTGCCAGCGATCTCCACGATAAGGGTGGCAATCAGCGCGAAAACCCCGTATGGCGCGAACATCATGATATAGTGAATGATCCTGATGATCACGTCATTAAGTCCGTCGAAAAATCCGATGACGATGTTCTTTTTATCCGATTTGATTTGCAGCAACGCAATACCGAATATGATTGCAAAAAATACAATTTGCAGCATGTTCGCATTTTCGGAAGCGGAGCCGACCAGATTTTCAGGGATGATGTTGACCAAAGGCTGTAAAGGTCCTTTTTCTTTTAATTGTTTTGCAGCGGTTTGTTTTTGTTGTGCATCGCTGCCGAACATTTCCATCAGCTCCGTCCGTGTTTCATCCGTAATGATCCTTCCGGGATTTATCAAATTCACAATGCCGAGGCCGATGGTCGTGGCGATCAGCGTCGTGACCATATAAATACCGATGGTCTTGCCCCCCATCCGCGACAATTTCGAAATATCACCGAGATTGGCCACGCCCACGATGAGGCTGGCAAGGATCAACGGCATAGCCACCATTTTGAGGGCATTGACGAAAATGGTGCCGAATGGCTTGATGTAAAAGATCACAAACTGATTGGGAATGCCTGTAAAAATACATATCAGGCCAAAGACAAGGCCGATAACCAATCCAAGCATAATTTTGGTATGGAGCGGCAGCTTTTCCTTTTTCATATTGAATAATGAAAATTGATCATCCGCTCAATTTGGATGATTTATTTAATAAATAAAAATCTGCCAGCACCAAAGCTGCCATAGCCTCTACAATGGGTACCGCTCTTGGCACTACGCAGGGGTCGTGCCGCCCCTTGCCGGAAATAATGGTCTTTTTTCCATGGACATCGACAGTCTCCTGGTCCTTCATAATTGTGGCCACCGGCTTAAAGGCTACATTGAAATATATATCCTGACCGTTGGATATGCCGCCCTGGATGCCTCCCGAGTGGTTTGTTTTGGTTATAATTTTGCCGTCCTGCTTTTCAAAAATATCGTTGTGCTCCGATCCTCTCATCCGGACACCTGCAAAGCCACTGCCGTACTCAAATCCTTTCACCGCATTGATGCTGAGCATCGCCCTGCCGAGCTGAGCGTGCAGCCTGTCAAAAACCGGCTCCCCCAGTCCGGCGGGCACACCTTTGACCACACACGACACAATTCCCCCGATGGTGTCCTGATCCTTGCGCACCCTGTCGATCAGGTCGATCATCAATCTGGCTGTTGTCTCATCAGGGCAGCGCACGATGTTGCCCTCCGTTTTGGACAGGTCAAGTTCAGGATACGGCTTTTCAAGCCTGATATCTCCTACCTGCGACACCCAGGCATTGATCTCAACATTTATTTCTTTTAGCAATAATTTGGCAACAGCACCTGCAGCCACTCGTGCTGCAGTTTCCCTCGCCGAGCTGCGTCCTCCTCCCCGGTAGTCGCGAATGCCATATTTTTCATGATAGGTATAATCTGCATGCGATGGGCGAAATTTATCCGCAATGTGGCTGTAATCCTTACTTTTCTGGTCTTTGTTTCGAATGAAGATTGCGATCGGTGTACCGGTTGCTTTGCCTTCAAAGACACCCGACAGTATTTCTGCCGTGTCACTTTCCTTTCGCTGTGTGGTGATCTTCGACTGCCCCGGTCTGCGGCGATCCAGTTCGGATTGTATGAAATTTTCATCAATTTTAAGCCCTGCCGGACAGCCGTCGATCACACAGCCTATCGCTTCGCCGTGCGACTCACCAAAAGTTGTGATCCTGAAAAGTCTTCCGAATGTATTGCCCATTATTTTTTAAAAATAAGATAAATTGTGAGACCCAGCATCACCACGATCAGGATATTGGCAATCAGCCTGACAATATCTCCCCTGTTAATGTTTTCCAGATTGTTTTTTTCAAATTCGATCATATCGTAAAACGATCCGAGGTCATTGGATGAAATCGCGACATTCTTTTTGCTCTCGCCGGTCACCTTCACCGTAAAATGGGAACGCAGCGTATCATATTTTTCCTTTGAAGGATCGAAATAAACCAGCGAGATATAATCGCCCAAATTGTACTCGCCCGGCTCATTGGGAATAGCGTAATAATTAAAACTTTTCGAGCCCCTTACCCTGTTGTTGCTTCTGTTAATCTTCTGGCGGATGTTGGGCGGATAAAAATCAAACACGCCCGTTTCTCTGATGGTCGGTTTATCGATGGCGGAAATATTCCCCTCACCCTGCACCGAAAACATGTAAGTAAAACTCTTGCCTGTTTCCAGGTTTTCATCCGAGATCTCCTCGCTTAGAAAGTACCTGCCCACAGGCACCTGATCGCGTAATGGGTGTGGCGGCAATTCTTTTACTTTCACTGTTTTGGCTCTGGTGGTAAATACTTTGCGCTCAGCTTTTCGCGACCGCCCGAAAAATGTAGGATTTTTTGCCACCTTATATTTTATCATATTGAACGAGACCGACGGAAAATGAATGGACTCGCTGTTGAGCGGAAAAAAGACGGCCTGGTACAGCTTGTACTGCCTGTAGCGCTTATGATTGATTTCCACACTCTCGGGATTCAGGCTGGTGATCTTGAAATTTTCTTCCCAGCAATTCGATGGTGTGATTTTCTTCTTAATCTCCGCGAGTTGTTCCGAAATGTCACTGGGCCATTCCATGTCCGCCCTGTTTGTCACTGCCACGTACAGTGCCAGGGTTGTCGTAAATCCTTCCCCGACATATACCTCATCTTTATCGACTGTCAGGGCGAGAAAAGCATCTTCTTTTACATCAATAAATTCCTGCGGCTGCCGCCTGCCGAAAAACTCCTCAAAAGGATCATACGAAAAGGGGTCATGACGGCGCTGTTGCACCGGTGGCCCTACCGTTACCCGCTTGCCCGATGAATTGATCGTTTTCCCGTTGACCTGTATTGAAAACGGCTTAATGACAAAGGCACCTTCTTTTTGAGGCACATAATTTTGGATAATACTTTGAGTGGTGGAGTATTTTCCATTAATAATATTGGTGGAAGAAGATGTGGACTGCCCTACCTTGTCGAAACCCGGTATGTCGGGAAAATTACCAATGTCTTTTATCCGGTCATTCTCCACCTCCACAGTGATAGTAAATACCTGGTTAAGAGCGATTTTGTCCGGACCTAAAATTATTTTGATTTCTTGTGCAAAAATGCTGTCACAAAATCCCAGAAATACCGTTAAAAGAAGAAAGAAGTTTTTTGCAGTCATATATTCAGGATTAGCAACAAAACAACGCAGCAGAGTAAGACTATATTTTTAGTGCGCAAATTTATTGGAAAGGTACGATAAGAGGAAATTAAATGCGAATTGAATATATACGTTGTCCCGGTTTTTTCCAGATACTTTTTATTTCAAATCTTTAATTAACGGATATCACTATGTTAAAATACAGCAAAACCATCTTGACAAAAGTGAGTTTCGATGCCAGATTATTCGAAAAAGAATTGAGAAAGGCGCTCAAGGTGTTGGTCCATGATGAGATCGTTGAGCTTAAAAAATGGTGTTTTGAGCAGTTTGGGGAAGTTTATGCTGTATTGATCAACAGGTGTTTCAAACAGGTGGCCGCTTAAAGATTACCTGGTTTTCATGAATCACCCGAAGCGCTTTTAAGAAAATCTATATTGCGCCTGATACCTTTGTATTTTGTCCTTTTCAAAGGAGAATCCTTGAATATTTTATTAAAAATTTCTTCCGTTATTTCGTGCAACCCCTCTTTTTGTAATTTTTCAATGGCATCCGACATTTCAAAGTCCGGCTCACGATGCCGTTTGGCAAACCTGTTCCACGGGCATACCTCCTGGCAGATATCACAGCCGAATATCCATCTTTCATATTTACCCCTGAATTCCTCAGGGATGGCATTTTTTAATTCAATGGTAAAATAAGAGATACATTTTGAGGCGTCAAGCACACCGGCATCCACAAAAGCGTCTGTCGGGCAGGCGTCAAGGCATTTGCTGCAGGTCCCGCAATAATCCCCGACCGGTCCGTCGTATTCCAGCTCCAGATCAATGATAAGCTCTGCGATAAAAAAATAACTGCCCATCTGCCTGTTGAGCAACAGGGTATTTTTACCGATCCAACCCAGACCGCTGCGGGCTGCCCACTGCCGTTCCATCACCGGCGCCGAATCGACAAATATTCGTCCGTGAATTTCACCGATATTTTCATTGAGAAACTGCATGAATGCTTTCAGCTTGTCTTTAATGACAAAGTGATAATCCCTGCCCAGCGCATACCTCGCAATTTTAAACGGAGCATTGTCATTTTCTTCATCACCGGGATAATAATTGTACAGTAGGGAGACGATCGATCTGGCGCCGGGCACGAGTTCAGACGGGTCAAGCCTTTTATCAAAATGATTGGTTAAATATGCCATTTTCCCATGGTAACCCTGTGCGAGCCACCCGGCCAGCCACGGCTCTTCCCCGGCGAGTTTTTCCGCCTTTGAAATGCCGCAAAAGTCAAAGCCGAGGGCGCGGGCTTCTTTCTTGATGAGCCTGGTATATTTTTCCTTTAGGGAAGATTTCAAAATGTATCAGAATAGTGTGCCTGTCTTGCCCGGCATCTCCAATCCGAGGTGCTTGTACGCCAGGGCGGTGGTTTCGCGCCCCCTCGATGTGCGCTTGATATAGCCTTCCTGAATAAGGAACGGCTCATAAACCTCCTCGATCGTTTCGCCTTCCTCGCCGCAAGCCGTCGCAATGGTAGAGATGCCGACAGGTCCTCCGTTAAATTTTTCGATGATGGTACGCAATATCCTGTTGTCCATTTCATCGAGGCCATGCTGATCAACGTCGAGGGCCTTCAATGCCATCTCGGCAATTTTGATGGTGATCACTCCGTCGCCTTTGATCTCGGCAAAGTCACGGGTACGCCTCAGAAGGTTGTTGGCAATCCTCGGTGTGCCGCGGCTTCGGCGGGCAATTTCCTGCGCAGCATCATCATCAATGGGGCAGTTAAGTATTTTTGCCGATCGCAGTACAATTTTTTTCAGGAGGCCGGCATCATAATATTCCAGCCGGGCATTAATGCCAAACCTGGCGCGCAATGGCGAAGTGAGTAATCCCGCCCTGGTCGTCGCCCCTATGAGTGTGAATGGATTGAGGCTGATCTGTATCGATCTCGCATTCGGGCCCGAGTCAAGCATGATGTCGATCTTATAATCCTCCATCGCTGAATAGAGATATTCCTCTACCACAGGATTTAACCGGTGTATCTCATCAATGAAAAGAACATCACCTGCTTCGAGATTGGTGAGCAAGCCTGCCAGGTCGCCCGGTTTGTCAAGCACAGGCCCGGAGGACATCTTCATATTCGACTTCAACTCATTGGCGATGATATACGACAGGGTGGTCTTCCCAAGTCCCGGGGGGCCGTGCAGCAACACATGATCAAGGGGTTCCTCGCGCCTGGCAGCCGCCAGTACAAATATTTTGATGTTGTCCACCACTTTGTTCTGGCCAAAGAATTCATCAAATGTCTGAGGACGAAGCGCTTTCTCAAACTCTCTCTCTGCGGGTGTCAACCCGGATGCATCACCGCTTAAATAGTCTTCTCTCATAGCCCGATCGGAACAAAAACACTAAGATAATTTATTGGCAAGAAAAGAAAAAGATTCGGCGGAACCGGATTTTCCGGTAAAAGATTTACTGAATGTCCATTTTGGCAATCTGATCTGCTTTTTCCTGTTCCAGGGCCTCTTTATAAAGATCGTACAATTTGAGGAATTCAGGGACCAGTTTACTCGAATAGTTGGTGGGTGAATTGGTCAGTACGCAAATACCGACATCTTCGCCCGGAATGACCGCGATCTGGCTACGGAAGCCGTTTACATATCCGCCGTGATAGGCTACTGTATAATTGCCATTGTCCACGATCCTCCAGCCCAGGCCATACCATGATTTTTTATAGTTTTTCCATCGGCTGAAATATTTCCACCTGATCCGTGTTCTGATCTGCGGCTGAAATATATCTTCCAATACTTCGTCACCAATCACATCCGGGCGGTGGCTTGTGAGGGCGAGCATATAATGCGCCATGTCATAAATGCTGGCATTCACGCCACCGGCAGACGGCACATTGTAATATGTCTGATGAATACGACCGACTGCCCAGCCATATCTTCGCGGATAATTCGGAAATGCTTTATTCTCACTTGCAAGCATTGATGCATAATCCAGCGACGCATCCTGCATGCCGAGTGGTTTAAAAATTTCTTCTGTCATCAGATCCTGATATGAAACGCCGGTGGCAGACTGAAGCAATGGCTCTATAATTCCAAATGCCACATTCTGATAACTGTACAACTTGCCAGGTTGGGTCATGAGTTTTACGTCTTTCAGCGCTTCAATCATTACGGAAAGGTCTTTGCCCTCTTCGATGAAATTGGTATAGGCATGCTGGATAAGGCCTGTGCTTTGTGATAAAACATGCTTTACCTCGAGAAGATTGGTATATTCCGGATTTTTAAGTTGGAATCCGGGCATGTAACTCTTCACTTTGTCATCCCACTGAAGTGTATTTTGATGTACGAGCTTGCCCGCCAGCACACCGGCAAACGTTTTGGAAACAGATCCGATCCTGAACACCGTATGGATATCAATTGAATCAGTAGTGCCGGCCTCCTTCACTCCCAGGCCTTCCACGTAGACAATTCGACCGTTTTTAACGATCGCGACGGCAGCCCCCGGCGCCTTTGAGGCGGAAAACAGATCATGAGCAAGGTTATCAAAATCATCGATAAACTGATCCAATACGGGAGTGCTGAGAGGAATATGATTGGGATGCTCCTCTTTCGAACTGATGCCCGTGTAAATGTGCATCAGCCCAAAGACAATCATGGTAGTTAGAAAAAACTTAAATGTTCTCGTCATTTGTTGTGGTTGAACCTCATAACCAGTTTAACATCTTCCCGTATAGCCTTCATAACCCATAATTTTACCTTACACGGGAATTCGATTTTACAATAATATAAAATCTGAACAAATAATTTATATATGAATACCTTATTCATTCATTTACACCGGATAATATGAAGTGACATTGACCAATAAAAAAGCGGATTTTTGAAAAAATTATAAAAACAGGCCTGTTTCATACATCAAATTTTCAAATTTTCAATAGTCAGCCATTTCATCGCATAATTGTATTTAAAGCTGTAAATTGCGCGGGATTTTTAAATTTATGAACAAGAAGAATTTTTTAAAGCGTCTGTATCCCCTTTTGCTTATCCTCGCAGTATTCATCGTATGGAAAATAAGGCAAAAGGAGGACCCACCTTTGCATATGGTGTCCATCTCGGGCACTACCATGGGTACTATCGGATATTCGATCAAATATTTTAGTGAATCAGGTGTGAATCTGGAAGACAAGATAGATTCACTCCTCAAAGTATGGAATATGTCCATGTCGACATACATCCCAGAATCCGAGATTTCACGCTTCAACAAAAGTGACAGTTGTTTTGAATACGAGTCAAAATATTTTTTGCCCGTGCTCAAGGCAAGCAAAAAGGTTTTCGAATTGTCGGAAGGGGCATTCGACCCTACCGTGGGGCCGCTGGTGGAGGCCTGGGGATTCGGGCCGCAAAAAAGCATGACGCCCGATAGCACAACCGTCGATTCGCTGCGGCAACTTGTCGGCTTTGATAAAATCTATTTTGATGATAAAAAGGTGTGTAAAACCGTGCCCGGGATGCACCTCGATTTTTCTGCCATCGCCAAAGGATATGCCGTGGATGTAGTGGCAGAATATCTCGAATCGCAAGGCATTCATAACATGCTTGTGGAAATAGGTGGCGAATTGTTGTGTCGCGGAACTAAAAACGACGGCAAGCTGTGGCGCACGGCCATCGAGGACCCCAACGTGGAAGTTTATGAGAGAAAGATCCTGGCTGTCGTCAACTTTACCGACAGGGCGGTAGCCACCTCCGGCAATTACCGTAATTATTACGTCCGTGATGGCAAAAAATACGTCCATACCATCAATCCGGCTACAGGATATCCCATTATACACTCTCTTTTAAGCGCATCCATCTTTGCAGATGATTGCATGACAGCCGATGCCTGTGCCACTGCCTGCATGGTAGTCGGGCTCGACGGGGCAAAAAAATTGATTGAAAAAGACAGTACGCTGGATGCCTTTCTTATTTACAGCGGGAAAAACGGTGAGACGGGAATCTTCATGACTGAAGGTATCCGCGAAAACATAGAAATGCTGGATGCAGACGAATAGAGAGTGGTTTGGGGAATGGTTCAATTCTCCGTATTATCATATTCTTTACCAACACCGCGACGAAAAAGAAGCCAAATCATTCATTGACCAACTCATCAGCTATTTTCATTTCAAACCGACAGACCGCATCCTCGATCTCGCTTGCGGAAAAGGGCGTCACGCTATCTATCTGAACAAAAAAGGCTTTGATGTCACGGGACTGGATCTCTCACCAAAAAATATTGATTTCGCAAGTAAGTTTGAAAATGACAGGCTTAAGTTTTATGTTCACGACATGCGTTTTCCGTGGAAGGGGGAGCCTTTTGATTATATTCTCAATCTCTTCACAAGCTTCGGCTATTTCGAAACTAAAGGAGAAAATCAGCAAGCTATCAATGCTATCACACAAAATCTGAAAGAAAACGGCCGTCTGCTGATTGACTTTCTGAATCCTTATACTGTGATCAACAATCTGGTACCTGAAGAGACAAAACTCATTAAAGGGATTGTATTTAATATCAAAAAATATCTTGAAGGAGAGTATATTGTGAAGGAAATATCATTTACAGACCGTGGAGAACACTATCATTTTTACGAAAAAGTGAAAGCTATCCGAAGGGTGAAGTTCATGGAATATTTTAAGAATGCCGGTCTCGAACTCGTAGATTTATTTGGTGAATATGACCTTCAACCTTACATAGCTGAGAAGTCAACAAGGATGATATTCGTGCTGAAAAAGAAAATATGACGCTGTTTTACATCATAACCTTATTGCTGTCGGCCCTGGTGCCGGGCCTGCTGGTGATCTACTATCGCAGATTGCTGAGATCCGATATGCACCTGCTTATGATCTTTGCCGGAGCGTATATCTTTTCCATCACCATCGTACACCTCATTCCCGAGCTGATAACCCAAACCATCAATCCTCAAAGGGTCGGACTACTGATCCTCGCGGGATTTTTTATCCAGATACTGCTCGACTCCGCCACAAGCGGCATCGGCCACAGCCACTTGCTGGAAGATGAAGAGGTGATGCATCATTATTCACCTGTCATGCTCACAATGGGTTTGAGCATTCACGCACTGATGGACGGCAGTATACTCATTCATCCCGGTGCGGACGGCCGGATAGAATATGCTACCGGCTTATTGATCGGCATTGTCCTGCACAAAATACCGGCAGCCATTGCCTTGGCAGGTGTTTTGAAAATGTCGTTTAAAAATGGCCGGTTTGCCATGATACTATTGCTTGTTTTCAGCCTGGCATCACCGGCAGGATTGATATTCAGTGAAATGTTTCATGAGATGAATATCATGAGCAACGAGGGATTTGTAATGCTATTTGCCGTGATCAGCGGTAATTTTATTTATATCTCCACATCCATTTTCTTTGAATCGGGCCGCAAGCATACGGCATGGAAAAAGACTGTTTTTATCAGCCTGACGGGAGCGCTGATGGCTGTATTGATCGAGGTGTTCAGCCATTGACAATCGAAACCACCGAAAAATCATGTTTTTTTCATGTATGGTCCGGGCCTCGCTTGAATCCCTGACAAGAGCGTGAATACCTCAATGAAAATTAACCGATTTTTATTTCTTAATAATTGCCGGAGGTGACTGCATGATTTCCTCCACCCACAGGGCATACATCAAGGCCGAAGGGTGCAATCCGTCAGCGGCGAGCAAGTCGGGATTGCCCTCACCCAGCCTGGAAATGGCTGTAATGTCATAAAACTTTATCCGATTTTTACCGCAAACATCCCGAATAAAATCATTGTACACCTCTATCTCATGCGAGATCTCCTCTTTTTGGTTTTGACCAAAAGGTGTATATCCGTAATCGGGGATAGAGAGCACAAAAATGCTGCTCCTGCTTTTGCCTTTGCTTACACAATAGCCAAGTAAATTCATGAATTCCGACTTGAATTTCCCGAAATCATAGCGCAGATACTGATTGTTGACACCGATAAGCAAAGAGACCAGATCGTATTTTGATGCTGTATTTGAATTTTGTGTTTGATTGATCAGATCAGTTGTGGTCCACCCACCCGCGGCTATAATTTGCGGTGCTTGCAATGTATAACCTCTCACGGCAATTGAGTCTGTCAACTGCCACGGTAAGCTCTCCTCAGGCTTTACTCCCGAACCAATTGTGTAGCTGTCGCCCAAAGCCAGATAGGTAAGCGTGTCTTTATTGATATCAATATCATGCGATTCGGGCAAATCAATCTTTATAAAATAGCTTTGATTTGCCGGAATGCCCGACTGAGGACCGGACAAATCCTCTCCACCCTGCCGACAGGAAATCAAAAGAAAGATCAGACTTATAGAATTCATTACTCTCACAGCTCTGAAAACCCTGAATGAATGATTTTGTTTGTATATCAAATGATCTGACTTTTTAGCCTTAAGAATAATTATGGAAAAACAACGAAAAAACGAAGAGATCGCCCGCGAAGATGTCTATGCTGCTGCTTCGGATAAAAAGGGAATAGCACGATTGCTTGAAGTAATTCTGCGTCGTTTCCGGATGGGCAGTTACCTGTTTGCATTGGCGGCACTTTACCTGATCGTATTGCTCGCCATGGGGATTTCCGCAACACCCGGGGTATGGTTTTTCAATTTCGTGTCCGAACAAACCGCTGCCCGGATACCTGTATTACACTATTTCTCCATGGGATTTGCGATTGTATTCGGTTATTTCCTTTATGGACTCTCCATCATTTTTGTGGTGCCCTTATTTAATTTTCTCATGCCGTTTCGCATCAAGCCTTTCAGAGGAAGTTATTTTTCGCTGGCCACCGTACCATGGTATTTTCACAATGCTTTCATTTATGTGGTGCGATATACTTTCCTTGAGTTTTTCACACCCACACCACTCAATATCCTTTTTTACAAAATGATGGGGATGAAAATAGGGCGTCACGCACATATCAATACAACCAATATATCAGATGCGGCACTGATCGAGATCGGTGACAAAGTGACCATCGGCGGTTCGGCCACCATCTTTGCACACTATGCCTCCAAAGGCTACCTTGTAGTAGAAAGGGTAAAAATCCATGACGGAGCCACCATTGGCATTAAAGCTACTGTGATGGGTGATACAGAGATCGGAAAAGGGGTGATGATAGGGCCACACGAAGTAGTGATGCCGAAAACGAGGATACCTGATGCGAAAGTGTGATGGATTTTGAAATTGTCGCCAGTTTATTTATTCAAGCCATTGTCCCTGAAATGGCTGACATTGGTGATCATCTCGCAGGCGATGGCAGTGATTCTGCCCCACTCCTCGTTATCGATGATCTCGCCCCTGGTAAAGCTGCTCCCCACCCCAACGCATGACGCCCCGACATCAAACCACCGGTCAATATTTTCAGGAGTCACACCGCCTGTGGGCATAAGCCTGATATGAGGAAAAGGTGCTTTTAGCGATTTTATATAAGCCATGCCGAGCGTGCCGGCCGGAAATATTTTGACTACATCGGCGCCCGATTCCCAGGTATTGAACACCTCAC
Organism: Cyclobacteriaceae bacterium; assembly: GCA_015492915.1. Classification (GTDB taxonomy): domain Bacteria; phylum Bacteroidota; class Bacteroidia; order Cytophagales; family Cyclobacteriaceae; genus JAAUQL01. Next base: position 12,278 of record WGED01000111.1, on the reverse strand, counting down.
CCGGAGTAAAGGCTCCGGAAAACACCGGTTTTCCATGATCGTGGCATGTATCAATGATGTCCTTTTTAGTAATGGGACTCACGACAAATTGAGCTCCGGCCTCAATAGCTGCTTTTGCCGTTTCTGCATCAGTCACAGTGCCGATGCCGGGGATGACACCATCAAGCTGTGCAAGGCCGGGCAACAAATTGAGCGCCCCGGGTGTATTCATGGATATCTCAATGGCTCGTATGCCGCCATCAGCAATCGCCCTGGCAGCCGCTATGACTTTTTCGCTATTTCTGACCCGCAGGATAGCGATGATGCCTCCTGACAATATCTCCTGCAATAATTGCTCTTTATCCATGGCACCTATTTCTGGGTGGTCACATACTCAATGATCTCTACCGCCTGCATCGCAGTCTGTGCCACTGCCATTGCCTGGGCGTCCACTTCTTTCAGAGCATGCGTGAATTCCTCAGGGTGGATGACGATATACGGTTTCCCCAAGGCTGCAGCCTGTCCGGCATCAAAGGCAGCATTCCACTGTCGATATTTTTCTCCAAATTTTACAACTACCAGATCGGCGCGTTGCAAGCCCGTCCTGATCCTGATGGCGTTGATTTTGGCCGCTTTATGGTCAAACCAAAACTTTTTTTCTTCCCCGCCCAAAATCCTGACTCCCACCTCATCACTGGCCTCGTGTACCGTGACCGGGGTAAGAAATTCGACAGGAAGATTTTTATTTTCGCATTCCCGCATGATCACTTCGCGCCAGTCACTGTGGATCTCCCCGGATAGATATACTGTCAGTTTCATATGTTCAAAGGTTTAAACCGGAAATATTTTGCTATGAAAAATTCATGATTATCTTATCTGACCTGGATTATTCATGAAAAGATTGCGATGATGCAAGTAAGGAATTAATATTTAAATATTTACATTGAAAAACGCTTGTTTCAAAATACCCCGAATTTGAGGAATGGAAATTCAGCAAGTGACCATCAATTCCGTGTTTATCAGCGCTTTGAGCGTTTCCTTTATTATTTCCCGAATTATTCGGGCTAAATCAAGTTGTCATTGTCAAGCTGTTCCACATGCTCGGCAAGGGTCTGCCTTATCGGCCAATATTCTATGCCAAGGTCGGTTTTTGAGTAGCTATTGTCGAAATAATAGGGAATGCCAAGATTTTTACGCAGGTGCTTCCAACCAAAACCCTGGAGCGGTCCGAACAGGTAGATCATGAAATCCGGCAATTTTCGTTTTGGGATTTTAAATCTCTTGTCAAATTTATCCCTGAGCATGTCAGCCACATCCAGGGCATTTACCGTCTCGGCTACGAGGATATGGCGACCGCTTGCTTCCTCCCGCAATCCTGCATTGACATGGGCCCTGGCTACCTCACGCACATCCACCATAGCAAAATAAAAATCGGGCACACCCATGGCAAACTTGCCATTTACCATGGATAGCATAAAATCGATACTCGTCGAATCGGTTCGTTTGCTGAGTGACGGCCCCATCACAAATCCCGGATTGATAACCGCCAGATCCCAGCGATCTTGATTTTCGGCAATTTTCCATGCCTCGCGCTCAGCCAGTGTTTTGGAATAGGAGTAAGGCTGATGTGTCAGAGAACTCGATGTATTCCAGTCTTTTTCTGTGAATACGCCATTCCTGGTCTTAAACTTGTCCACAGCGTCGCCATAGATAGCGGCAATACTGGAGGTGAGCACTACACGGCTGACGGTTTCGGTTTGGCTTGCCGTTTCCAATACGTTCCTGGTACCATTTACAGCGGGGTCTATCAATTGCTTTTGAGCATCTTTGATGCCCTGTATAAAAAACGGAGACGCCGTGTGCATAACCAGACCACAGCCTTCCATGGCTTCGGCAAATGAGCCGTCCCTAAGTAAATCGGCCTCAAAAAGTTTCAGCTCTCCGGGGCCTTTCTCTCCGATATTATATAAATGTGCATTTTTTTCATTGTTCGAGGTATCTCGCACTGTAGCATGCACGGTAAATCCTTCGTCGATAAGATATTTAACTACCCATGAGGCAATATAACCTGTTGCCCCCGTCACCAGAACGGGCTTCGATTTATCAACTTTTTCCATATATTTTCTTTAATCTTTTATCTATGACAATTTAATGATTATAGACATACTAATCAGTATAAGGGGGAGATAGTTTAGGAATGCCCGGAAGAGAATCATTCTCCATTAAAATTAAAGAAGTCGTCGGCATTTTATCTAATACTCAGCAGACAATGCATTAAAGCTGAGATTGGTCTTTACGGCCGCCGCTTTGAAGAGGCACCATATCTTTTTGCCTTCTTCCAGCTTCAGGTCCTGGCAAGCAGCATGCGTGACCTCCGAAATCAGCTTAAACCCATGATCAATGACGCACAGCACCTTTTTCTCTGTGTAGATGAGACGCTCAATTCTCCCTTCAAGCTGATTTTGAATGGAAATGTCTCTGATTTTATGCAGTGCCAGGGTGATATCCTCTGGTTTCAGATAAACGGTGACATTGGGGTCGTCAAAAAAAGCGCTTTCATCAAGAATCGATTCCGCTACGACCTGGTGGCCGTTTTGTCGAAGAATCATAATCCCTTTTTCACCATCGATATAGCTTAATTTTAACTGCAGCGAATTGATAATACCTGACTTATTCATTTCCCGGAAAGCTTCCGATTTGCTGAGCAGGTCATAGTAGTTGCCATACCCCATACATTTTCCATCGCGGATCACCATAAGCTGATCGGACAGTAGAAGCAAATCGGAAAGATCATGGCTGACCACAAGCATGGGTATTTTGAATTTTTCGATCAACGGCTTCAGCATGGAGATAATGCGCCACCGAAGGTCCTTATCGAGCGATGAAAAGGGCTCATCGAGCACGAGGATATCCGGCGACGACAGCAGCGCCCGCCCGATCGCGACACGTTGTGCCTGCCCCCCGGAGATTTGCGAAACATTTTTATCCAGCAGGTTGCCGATTCCCAGCAAATCGACGATTTGCATGAAGAATTTCATATCCGGCTTTTTCTTTTGTCCATATTTCAGGTTGTGAACAACATTGAGGTGTGGGAACAGCAGGCTATCCTGGAATACATAACCGACCTTTCGCTGATCGGGCGGGATATCGATTTTCCTGTCATTATTATACACTTCCCTGTTCAGGATGGAAATACTGCCCTCATCAGGCTTTTCCAGGCCTGCAATTACATGGAGCAGGGTCGTTTTGCCGGCTCCTGAGGGGCCGAATATACCCATGATCTTTGAATCGATCTCACACCGGATATCCATCATAAAGCCCGGTCGCTTCAGCCTGAAATCCGCTTTGAGCACGCTCATGATTTTTTCATTAATCTTTTGTTAAAAATCTCCGAACCGACCATTGCCGCAAATGAAATCAGCACGGATATGATCACCAGACGCAGAGCAATCATCTCATTACCCGGCGATTCCATAGCGGAATAGATAGCCAGAGGCATCGTCTGTGTCTGTCCTATGATGTTGCCTGCAAAAGTGATCGTAGCACCAAATTCTCCGAGGCTCCGCGCAAAGCTGAGAATGAATCCGCTCACGATGCCCGGCAACGCCAGAGGTATGGTGATGGATGTAAAGGTTTTCAGACGGCTTGCCCCCAGCGTTCTGGCTGCCATCTCCAACCTGGTATCGACCATTTCGATCGCTACCTTTACAGCCCGCACAACAAGTGGAAAAGACACCACCAGCGAAGCCAACACGGCAGCCCAGAAAGAAAATGCCATACGAATACCAAAATATTCATAGAGAAACTTGCCGATAAAGCCATTGCTGCCAAAAACAATCAGCAGCACATAACCGACGGTGACCGGCGGGAGTACCAGCGGAAACTGCACTAACCCGTCCACGAACCATTTGCCCCTGAAATTCTTTCTTGCCAGCAGCCAACCGAAACCAACGGCAACGGGCAGGGAGATAACGGCACAGATCGTGGCTACCCTTATAGACAGCCCTATGGCTTGCAGCTCATCATAGGTGAGATCAAAGAATTCCATAGGTTTTGCGGTGTGAATTTATGCCATCCTCCAATTTACGGCACTACATAATTACACCGCGAACAATTTAATTCAAAAAATAGACGGGGATTTTTACGAAGACCTGCACCTTCAATCCATTAAAAAATGATTAAAATTTCATGACCCGTTCGGTAATTTGAGGCTTAACATATTTTTTCAGGCGTTCAGGATAACCTATCTCCCATGGCGACGGGCCCACGTAAGAGGAATATTTACCTGACATTTTGATGGCGCCGCCTTTGCCATCAGTCGCTATTTCCACCACCGTGAATAGTGGGTCTTTATACGGTGCTGTGTATTTGATCCATTTGAAGTTTTTGTCCACCTCGTCACTGTATCGGATGTGACCGTACTTTTCACCCAGCCATTTGTAGGCCATCGAATTGATGGTGATGTACCAGATATCGTTGATCTGTTCGGCATAGTCGTGATGCGTATGGCCATTGAAGCAAGCGATCACACGGTTGGCGCCCGCGGTTTTATTATGCTCTTCGAGCATCTTTCTGATTTCTCCCGCGGTTTCTACCGAATAGCGCTCGCCAGGCACACCCGGATCGGAACCAAGCCCCTGGTGGGAGAAGATGACGATCGGGCCCCTGTTCACCTGCAGTTCCTTTCTGAGCCATTTCATTTGCTTCGGCCCAATGTAGGAGCGATAACCTTTTTGCTCTTCGGATTTTTTGTCATTACCGTCGAGCACGATGAAATGAAAACCATTTTGTTCGAAGGAATAGTAGGAATTTTTCATGTCACGCCATGCGAGCGCTTTTTCAAGAGAGGTACCGCCGTCCATCTCGTGGTTGCCGATGACATGGTATTCCGGACCGGGAAAAGAATTCCAGATTTTCATGAATGGCTCATACTCAGGCTTCGGGATACCGAAATCACCCAGTTCAATGATAAAATCAGGCTTAGCGATTTTCATACTGTCGATAAAGGCCGTGATGCGCTGTTCCGAATCGTGCATGGTAGGCAGGTGCACATCGGAGCACATGCCGATCTTTATGGATTTCACATCATTTCCCGGATGGCATCCCGGTGTCATGTACAGCATGGCAATTAGCGCTATTATGAGCATCAACTTATAAAATAGTTTCATGAGAATCGAATCATTTTTTCTATTAAAATACGGCAAAAATTCATGGCAGGACTATTAAATTTTTGTCATTGTCCCGGATGGTATTCAAATCAATTGAATGACAATGGGAATATTGAGCAGAGAAAAAATCAGGCTTTAAATACCTATGGGATTTTTATCAATGATTTTGGCTCTTAGCTATTGCACTTAGTGGTTGCATCTACCATTCACCAATGCCAGGCCCGATCTTTGTATTTGGCACGGCTTTTTCGTACCTTTAAAGCTGAGCACACATTTTAAGTTGTTATAACATCCAATTCACACATTGCATCTGACCTTATTTTGGTTGCCACACTTGTAATTGACATTGATTAGTGTCTTACCGCGCTAAATTGCAAGTAAATAATTTCATTTAAATTCAAAATATCTAATTCCACTTCCAATAAGCCAGGAACAGGCAAATAAAATAAATAGGAGCCGGACCTGGACTACCTTAAAGAAAATTATCATCAAACACAATAATTAAATACTACATTAAAATGCAAAAAATGAAGAAAATCACCATTCTGGTGGCGTTTTTCGCCATGCCATTTATCATGATGGCACAGAAAAACAAAAAACCGAACATCCTCGTCATCTGGGGAGATGATATCGGCCAGTCCAATATCAGCGCTTATACCATGGGACTTGTCGGATATAAAACCCCCAATATCGACCGCCTGGCCCGCGAAGGCATGATCTTTACGGATTATTACGCTGAGCAAAGTTGCACAGCCGGTCGGTCGTCTTTTATCCTCGGGCAAAGTGTTTTCAGGACCGGCCTGAGCAAAGTAGGCTTGCCTGGAGCCAAGGAGGGTATTTCAGAGGAAGATCCCACCATCGCCGAGCTATTAAAACCCTTAGGTTACAGAACAGGCCAGTTCGGTAAAAATCACCTCGGCGACCGGGACGAGCATCTGCCGACAAACCATGGCTTCGATGAGTTTTTTGGTAATCTGTATCATCTGAACGCAGAGGAGGAGCCCGAGCTACCCGATTACCCTGATCCTGAAAAATATCCTGATTTCGCTAAAAAATACGGACCGAGAGGCGTCATTCATTCCTATGCCGACAGCAGGATCGAGGATACGGGACCACTCACGAAAAAGAGGATGGAAACAATCGACGATGAAACGATCGAAGCAGCAAAAAAATTCATCACCGCGGCTGTAAAAGCTAAAAAGTCCTTTTTCGTATGGTGGAACGGTACCAGGATGCATTTCAGAACACATGTGAAAGCTGAAAACAGAGGAATATCGGGGCAGGATGAATATGCGGACGGCATGGTGGAACACGACATGCATGTTGGCCAGTTGCTGGACCTCCTCGATGAATTAGGCATTGCGGACAATACCATAGTTCAGTACGGCACAGATAATGGCCCTCACAAAAATACGTGGCCCGATGCTGCGGTGAGCCCTTTCAGAGGGGAAAAAAACACCAACTGGGAAGGAGGCTGGAGAGTCCCTTCATTTGTCCGCTGGCCGGGACACATCAAAGCGGGGTCCGTATCAAATGAGATCTTTTCGGGTATGGACTGGATGCCGACATTCCTGGCTGCGGCAGGCAATGACAACATCAAAGAAGAATTGCTCAAAGGTAAAAAGATCGGCGACAAAACGTACAGGGTCCATCTGGATGGCTACAATATGTTACCCTATCTCACCGGACAGGAAGAAAAAGGGAGAAGGCGTGATATCTTTTACTTTTCCGATGATGGTGATCTGACTGCCCTACGCTACGATGACTGGAAACTGATATTTATGGAACAAAGAGCGCCGGGAACCATGCTGACGTGGGCAGAACCGTTCACCCCTCTTCGTATTCCAATAATATTGAATCTGAGAAGGGACCCTTATGAATTTGCGACCATTACCTCCAATACATACTATGACTGGTTACTGGACCATGCATTTCTGTTGGTCCCTGCTCAGGATATCGTTGGCAAATTTTTAATGACCTTTAAAGAATATCCGCCGAGAATGAAAGCCGCGAGCTTCAGTCTGGATAAAGTGATGGACAAGCTGAATACACCGACGAGTAACTGAAACAGCTTAACGTATTAAGGAAAGACCGGCCAGAGCGTCGGTCTTTTATCTCCTGAACAAAATCATTGAACCCAAAATTCTCACCAGGATTTCGTAATGAGAGGTTAAAGTACAACTTGTCCCGCCAGGGCGGGAAGAAAATCAGCACATTTGATGAGGATGCATAATGCACCTTTATGGTGACGAATCAAACGTGAACGAAGTGTCTGATTTTGAAGTAGTTTAAGCTCGGAACAGAAAGGTTATTGAGGATTTTGGGTTGAAATTTCATAGAGATGCAAGTGACCGGATAACATCAGCCTTCGCTTTCCAGCGCTTTCCTCGCCTCATCGAGCTCTTTCTTTTTTTGATCCGTGATTTCGGGCATGCTGAGATCCAATGACTGAATTGTCTCGGTGATGACGGTCGAAACAATCACGCGCATGATCCATTTGTTGTCGGCAGGCACCGCATACCACGGGGCATGAGGTGTAGCTGTAGCGTTGATGGCATCTTCAAACGCCTGCTGGTAATCATCCCACCTTTTGCGCTCCGCAAGGTCATTGGCAGAGAATTTCCAGTGTTTCGACGGATCATTCAATCTGTCAAGAAACCTTCTCCGTTGTTCCTCTTTTGATAAGTGCAGGAAAAATTTCAGGATCACCGTCCTGTCGCGTGTGAGGTGTTTTTCGAGGTTGCGGATGTCTTCGTAACGCCCCTGCCAGAATGATTCATCCGGGTTGGGCTCCTTGAGCCATTCGGGATGGACCTTGAGCACCAGCACCTCCTCGTAATAGGAGCGGTTAAAAATGCCAATGCGTCCGTATTCGGGCATCCGCTTGTTATATCGCCACAAGTAATCATGGTCCAGTTCCTCAGCCGAAGGCTTTTTGAAGCTGAACACCTGACAACCCTGCGGATTGATGCCCGACATCACATGCTTGATGGTGCCGTCCTTGCCGGCGGCGTCCATGGCCTGAAAGATAAGCAACAGGGAATATTTGTTGGCGGCATACAGCAATTCCTGCGCATCACTCAGTTCCTTCAGATTTTTTTCTATAATTTTTCTGGCCTTTTTCTTTAGCTTTCCTTCACTCAGCTTATGGATTTCTTCCGTCCCCTCCCACGATGTCTCATGCTCTGATATTTTAAAACTATTTTTCTGGTCGAACCTGCATCGCTTCTTAATCTCGCTGACAAGTCGTTGTCTTGCTTCTTTTTTCATGAGATTGAAGTTACGGGTTTTAAATTTTTTCTGTGTATAAAATTAAAACAGTTGCGTGCCAACAAAGGTGCCCTCTTTACCGGTATATGAGAAAAAGGTGATTTTTTCATATACCGAAAATCAATTACCTGCTTTGTCTATATCCCGAACCCGGAAGGAAACAAGCTCGAACTTTGGGAACCTGTTGACAAGATGTTTGCCAAAATGGGCAATCCGACCGCCCGATAATCAGAGCATTGAATGTCGGCAGGCGACATTTACCCTTCAAAAATCAAATCCCCTTTGGAGTCCCTATGAAAAACTGTCTATTTTGACCGTGACAAAATGTTCGTACGATTCCTTCAATGCTGAAATTGATTTTCATTCTGTATTTTGTATTCTCTTTTGGCGACGCCGGACAGGAGCCGGAAGGGTCCATGACAAACATTATCTGGGAGGATCAATTTACTGCTTCCGAGAAAGAAAAGCTCACTATCTGGCTTCAGCGCATCTCCTCTGCAGTTTTCGAAACGCTCGGCGAATATCCTTTTGAGGTCAATCTTTACCTTCACCGAAATGAGAATAAAAACGAGCCGGTGCCCTGGGCGCACACAGTCCGGGATGACGAGGAAGGAGTGCATTTCTATGTATGTGCTGATTACTCGTTAGGCGATTTTATGAACGACTGGACGGCGCCGCATGAAATTTCGCATTTGTCGATCCCCTACCTCGGCAAGAAAAATTTGTGGTTTTCAGAGGGCTACGCCTCATACATGCAATATCGGGTGATGTTGCAGGCGGACGTGCTGACTGCCGATGAGATGACTGACAGATACATTTCCAAACTGCAAAATATCTCACCCGTTTACGATTCGGATGAACGCTTTCTGGCGCTGTCGGGCCAATTGAGAAGTCAGCACAATTATCCTGCGGTGTATTGGGGCGGGGCTTGTCTCTTTATGCAGGCGGATTCCATGCTGAAGTCGGAGAGAAACATGAGCCTGCCGGAAATCATAAAACAATACCAATCGCGCGGCAGAAGCACCGACGATAATCTCGACGATTTGATCGCCTCCCTGGATGAGGTTTCCCAAAGCACCATTTTCAGCGATTTGGTTAACAAATTTCAAAACGAAACTGCCAGAGAGGCCGTATTGAATACTCCGGTACCTGAAATAATCATCACAACAGAAAAAGACTGAATTGTCATGAGAGACCTCAGGGCAAACGCATTTAAAATTAATTCCAATCAAGCCTGAAAAAAACTCCGGAGGAGCGATATAATAATAGCCGTGAGCGTAAGCCCGCGGGTATAAAATCCAATAAAAATTTTTTGACGTGCATTTTTGCCCTGTGAGAGACCTGTGATGATTTTTCTACCGGGAAAATTTGCACGTGCGGTTTTAAACGCCGGCCGTACAAAAATTTCCACTCATTCGATCCGGTATTGTCAGGCCACAGCATTGTTTCCGGTATCGCTTGCTTTTCGCTCATGAGATTTTTGCCTTTTTCTGTAACAATTTCATGGGAATGGCCATCTAATGGGGTAAATTGAAAATAAAATAACCTTATCCGCCCATGAAAAATTTGCTGTTTTTTGCATTCGCGCTGCTCCTGACGATGTGCGCCCAAGAGCCACAGCCACCCAAACAATATACCATCGGGCAGTTTTATAAAAACACCCGTTTTTACGGAGGCAGTTTTTCTCCTGACGAGTCAAAGTTGCTGGTCACCAGCGATGCCTCAGGCATTTTCAATGTTTATGAGATCACCGTTGCCGATGGCTCGCGCCGGCAGATCACACACTCCGACAAGGAATCTTTTTTCGGCATTGACTACGTGCCGGGTACCGGAGAGATCCTCTATGCCGCAGACAAGGGTGGCAATGAACTCGATCATATTTACCTGCTCAAAAGTGACGGCACTTCCGTCGATCTGACGCCCGGTGAGAAGGAAAAGGCGCAGTTTGCCGGCTGGAGCGACGACAAAAGCGCGATGTTTTATTTGTCGAACAAACGCGACCCCCGTTTTTTTGATCTTTACAAAATGCCTGTGGAAAGCTGGGATGCGGAGATGATCTACCGGAATGATGATGGCTATGAATTTTCGGGTATTTCTCATGATGAAAACTACCTGGGGCTTGCCAAATCGATCACCACCAGCGAGAATAAACTGTATCTGTTTGACCGCGGGCAACAAAAGATGATCGAGCTCTCCGAAGAGCCCGGCAGCTACAACGGCTCGGGCTTCAGCAAAGACGACAAAAAATTCTATTATATTACCAATGCGGGAAAAGAATTCGCTTACCTCGTGGAGTACGAAATCGCAACGGGCAAGCGAAAAGTGCTGTACGAAACCGACTGGGATGTAATGTACAGCTACCTGAGCGAACATGAAAAATACAGGGTTATCGCCATCAACGAAGACGGCAGAAATAAGCTGGTGCTGCTCGACAACAAAACCATGAAACCCATTGATTTTCCGGAGATCGAAGACGGCAATGTGCTGGCGGTGAATATCTCGGACAGCGAAAAGCTGATGCGCCTCACCATCGGAACCTCCAAAGCACCCAACAATATCTATGTGTATAATTTCGATGACAAATCATTGAAAAAACTCACCGAGAGCCTCAATCCGGAAATCAATCCCGACGACCTGGTAGCTGCCCAGGTAGTGCGCTTCAAGTCCTTCGACGGCCTTGAGATACCTGCCATTTTTTACAAACCGAAAATGGCATCGAAAGATAACAAGGTGCCCGCGCTGGTGTGGGTACACGGCGGGCCGGGCGGTCAGTCGCGCATAGGATATTTCGCGCTGATCCAGTACCTCGTCAATCACGGATACGCCATCCTCGCCGTCAACAACCGGGGCAGTAGCGGCTACGGCAAGACCTTCTATAAAATGGACGACCGCAACCATGGCGACAAAGACCTCAAGGATTGCATTTGGGGCAAGAAATGGCTGCAGTCGCAGGACTACATTGACGGCGACAAGATCGGGATCATCGGCGGCAGCTACGGTGGATACATGACCATGGCCGCCATGGCCTTTGCGCCCGATGAGTTCAAAGTGGGCGTCAACCTGTTCGGTGTGACCAACTGGCTGAGAACCCTGAAATCCATTCCACCATACTGGGAATCTTTCAGAAAAGCCCTGTATGCCGAATTGGGAGACCCTTTTACCGAAGACTCCGTACGGCTGTACAATATTTCACCTCTTTTCCATGCCGATCAGATCAAAAACCCCATCATGGTATTGCAGGGGGCCAATGACCCCCGCGTGCTGCAGGTAGAGTCGGATGAGATCGTGGAAGCCGTGAAAAAGAACCATGTGCCCGTGGAGTATGTCGTCTTCCCCGACGAAGGGCACGGCTTTATCAAAAAGGAAAACGAGATCGACGGCTATGGGAAAATACTGATTTTTCTCGACAAATACCTGAAGGGGGAGCAGAAGGAATGACCATGCGGGAGCCCATGAAAAAATAGGCATTTTTATAAAAGTGAAATTGGCAGGGGCAACCTGCCCGATTCAGTGCCCATGACTTTCTCATGAGATAATGACCATTTTCCCAAGGGTAAAAGATGCGCATGTAAAAAAAGCTGCGGGCTTTCGCCACGCAGCTTAAACTGACGGTATATTCCATCAATAGCTCTCCAAATCAATGAGCGGATATCCCTGATTGCTGTAGGTATTGTGCCTTTTCATAAAAATACAATAGGTGCTTGGAACCATCTCGGGCTGGGTACCGCTGTTTCTTTCCCAGATACCGGCCCACTTAGGCTTTCCCTTATACATAGTCTATGGTTTCCGGTTAATAAATATCAATGCGGTTTAGTGCTGTTTTTTGGAAGCGTCCAGCTTTTCTTTTTCCTCTCTCCGGAT
>WGED01000110.1 GCA_015492915.1 Cyclobacteriaceae bacterium | reverse complement strand
GTCTTGAAGACGTATGCTAGTGACAGACATGTTATGCTCCTGCTTTGACTACTATGTATTACATTGTAGTCCGGTATAACCAAAAGGTAAATCAGGGTTTTCAAGGTGTTTGTTGTCTCGCATAAAACCTTTGATGACAGCCTCCTTTAAACCCCGGGTTGTGCGTGTAACTTATGGAACCACAATGCGATTAATTTTAGTAATAACCAGACCGTTTCATTTTTCAGCCGGATATAAGGGCGGGTTTGACTATCTGCGGCTTAGTAAAGTATGAATTAGAAATTAGACTGGCTATCCATCTAGATTACCCATCAATTTTTTCGGGCTGTTTATTACAATATTTCTGTTACAGTCACCCCGTTTTCCTTAAGACCTTCTTTATCTGTTTTAATTGAATATTCATCAAAACCACTTGCAGGAGTGCCACTTTCGCCCTTAATACGATTAATAGTTACTCTTTCAAAAAGTTTGTGTGATGGCATATTACCTAACGCATCTTTATGCTTGAAAACTATCAGTTTTCGAGCAACCATTTCGCCTCGTGCTGCTGAATGATCATGTTCAAACATCATTTCTAATGCCTTCCAGAGTTTTTCAAGGTCATCATCTGAAAAGCCGGTCTTTTCAGCCAATTTTGCTGAGATAAAACCGTGAACACGGTAGAGACCATAGGGAACAATATGCTTTCTACCCATGGTGCGATTATCACCTTGCTGATCTTCGGCTTCTTCTTCAGTTGTTACAGCCATTCGAGTAATGGTTATTTCTAACGGGATAATCGGGTCTTCCGACTTAGCAAATGCTAACTGGACAGGTCCACGCACTTGGCCGCTGTTGACCTTCGTTGTCATTACTGCGCCGAATGTTCGAACATCATAGAAATTGGCACACATCCAGTCGGTCACAGCACGTGCTTTTTCTTGCTCCTTTGGTAGCTTTTTATCGGCTGGTTTAATATCTAGTGCGTCATAGGCTTTTTTGTTTTGATTATTCAAAACGGATTTCTCTTTAACGTAAATATCATAACCTTGCGAATCAGCTTCGGTTAGTTCAATGAAGTTGCGAATCTTACGTTTGAGACAAACATCGGTGACCAGACCCTTGCTCGATTCGGGATCAAGACGTGGCATGTTACCCGCGTCAGGATCGCCATTCGGATTGCCGTTGGTGACATCAAATAGATAAACAAATTCATAGCGGTTTTTGATTGTCATTGTAGTTTCTCCTTAGAATTATTCAGTTTTGGTGCTTGCTTGTTGTGAAGTCGGACTCACTTGATGTGAAGTATTTTTCGCGTTGGTGATAATAGCCAATAGTAAAACGCCCCTGATTTTCTATTGAGAAATGTTTTGGAAAACCAGGAGGTAATTTGCCGATAATGGCTGTCATATCCTTATCAAGATTGACCGCATGCCCCGGCATCTTTTTGCGTATTTTCGACAAATGGCTTTTGCTTCCAGCAAGTAGGCGTGGGAAAACAGAATACGGCACTGTTGAGGCTGTACCAAAATATCGATCAGTAATGGTTGCATTGGCACCTTTGATAGCACTGGATTGTGTACGTTCCAGTACCGCAAAGAGCCTGCCTAGCAGATAAGCATTATTCTCATTGTGTTCATCTAAACCCATGGGTACTTCCTCCTTAGTGAGATGTTTTCGGTGATTTCGATGTAACACTGCTTTGATCATCGCCACACGCAGTGGGCTGATATGACCATCGGTTCGAATGCGTAAAACCAGTTGTGCCAGCAGTGAATAGGGATAGCGGTCTCCGGTTAGGATTGAACGCATCATTTCTCCCGCCAGATGCGCTGGAATCTCTTTGGAATTTGCTTTCTTCCCAGGTCTGGATGGGGCAAGCTCAATTAATAATCGCCAAATTGAAGGTGGTTTTTGCCAGGGCAATGGATCAAGCGAAAGATCCATGTAATGCTCGGCCATTCGTTTTTCCAATTGACCAAAAGTGGTATCGAGCCAGTAGCGAATTGAAAGACGTGATGCATTCGGTGCCAGACCGAGCAAATAAAACCGTGTGTCTGAATCTATATCCAGTGTGACTTCTTCTAGAGGTCGGCCTTGGGCGATTTGTTCAATCAATGGCTTGAGTTGAGCAGCTTCGCTATCATCGCTTGGATTAACTATTTGCGCAAAAAGCTGTTCTGCTTTATGCGCCTGCTTACTGTTATCTGCCATCGCCCAGAACACAGTGCTGGCATCACCCACTGACAAACAATGTTTATTGTCTCTGTTGAGTAGATAATTTAATGC
>WGED01000109.1 GCA_015492915.1 Cyclobacteriaceae bacterium | reverse complement strand
GGATAAAGCCTTACGTGTTTTCAGCGAAAATTACGATAACTTACTGGCACCGGATGCCATGCAGCAATACTTTAATTATTATTTTTATGAACGTGATGATGATATGAGTTATTCCGTATCATCAAAATTGATTGGCAGGGATGATAATTTGCTAAACCTGTTAAGCATTAACTCAAACAATATTGGGCGTAACAAAAACTCAAGATTACTTCAGCAATCTTTTATGACCGCAGGCAAAGTGTTTAAAGCCATTGACTCACCAACACAAGCTATCATTGTGCCTTATGGCAAAAAAGGAAGTAACCTCATTGCCGAACTCGGCCGAGTTGCAAAAGAATTTGATGTGAAAACCTACCGGCAATTACTCAAGCAAGCACAAAAATATAGCGTCAACGTGTTTCCTAATGTCTGGAAACGGCTGCAAGAAGAAAAAGCTGTTCATGAAATACAACCCGGAGAAGGAATTTATTGGCTTGAAGAACAATATTACAGTGACAAGTTTGGCTTATCAGATAAGCCATGTAGTTCAATGGGACTCAATATGTGTTAGGAGAAAAACCAATGCATGATAAACTTAAAAACAGTATCAGCTTCAAGGTATATAGCCGTTATGCCCTGTTCACTGATCCGGTCACCAAGATTGGCGGTGAAAAATGTTCGTATCACTTACCTACTTATGAAGCAATAAAAGGTGTATTAAAATCCATTTACTGGAAGCCAACATTTATCTGGCATGTGGACAAGGTGAGGGTAATGAAAAAATTGCGAACCCAGACCAAGGGAACCAAGCCATTGGTCTGGGGTGGCGGCAACAGCCTTGCCATCTACACCTTTTTGCGCGATGTAGAATATCAGGTACAGGCGCATTTTGAGTGGAATGAATATCGGCCTGAACTGGAAAAGGATCGCATTGACGGTAAACACTTTGCCATTGCCAAACGCTCAATAGAACGCGGTGGCAGACAGGACATATTTCTCGGTACTCGTGACTGCCAGGCCTATGTTGAGTCCTGTGAGTTTGGGGAGGGCAGCGGTGCTTACGACGATATAGATGAGCTAGGTTTTGGCTTGATGTTTCATGGTTTTGATTACCCGGATGAAACCGGTAAGGACGAATTGCATAGCCGTTTCTGGCACGCCACCATGAAGAAAGGCATTCTGGAATTCCCCCGGCCTGAAGAATGCACGGTGAGCCGTTTTATTCGTCCCATGTCGCCCAAACAATTTGACGAAGGTGAAAACCTGCTTTCAGTAGAAATTGAGGAGGCAGCGTTATGAGTTGGATGACGAAATTATATGATACTTATAATAAGGTTGTTGATGATAAAAGTCTTCCTGATCATCCAGATCCTTATTTTCATATTAAGGAAGGCTGCCATATCGAAATTATAATTGATGATAAGGGGTGCTTCAAATCAGCACAAAGCTTGGTCACAGAAAAACAGTATGGCAAAAAGACTGTTTACAAAAAAACTAATACCGTTATTCCAATAACACCAAAAAGCCTCACGGGTCGAACAAGTGGCCCGGCACCTTACCCTTTGACAGAAAAAATACAGTATGTAGCTAAAGACTATGTTGACTATGGTGGTACGAAAGCGCCCTATTTTACTAACTATATGGATGAATTGAAAAATTGGGCGAATCATGAACAATACAGCCATTGGAAAGTTAAGGCAGTTTTTAAATATGTAACAAAAGGAACAGTTATAAAAGATTTAGTCGAAGCAGGACTATTGTTTGTGACCAAAAATGGAGACACGCCTATATTAATCACAAAATGGAAAGAACAGGCAGAAAAGGGGAAGAAGAAACCTCCTTTAATTCAATCTGTAATAGGTGGTGAACAAGGTAATGCAATTATTAGATGGAAAGTACAGCGGGAAGGTGAGGCAAATGATACAACATGGGCCGATGACGAATTAATTGGAGCATGGCAATCATATGCTTCATTAACTCAGAAAAAAAATGGATTCTGTCAAATATTAGGTCAAAAAGCTTTTA
Organism: Cyclobacteriaceae bacterium; assembly: GCA_015492915.1. Classification (GTDB taxonomy): domain Bacteria; phylum Bacteroidota; class Bacteroidia; order Cytophagales; family Cyclobacteriaceae; genus JAAUQL01. The sequence continues at coordinate 2,135 of WGED01000109.1, read as the reverse complement.
TTACTCAAACACATCCAAAGGCAATATATTATCAGGCTATAAACGCAAAACTTATTTCAACACCTACTGATAAGGGTTACCTGACTTATCAAGGAAGGTTCACAGATGATTCACAACCTGTAGGCATTAGTTTTGAAGTATCACAAAAATCTCATAATACACTGCGATGGTTAATTGAGCGGGGTCAGGGGAAAACTATTGGCGAATCAAAAGAAAAGAAACGACCAGCAGTTATCGTGTGTTGGGCAATTTCAGGTGCAGATATTCCACAACCAATGGAGGATACCTGGGATCTTCTAAGCTATGAAGTGCAGGAAATATCTTTACCATTGCCTGTAGTCGAAAATAAGATTGATCACACAATTGATCTTGGTCAATCATTTTCAATTGCATTAGGTAAGCTCATATCAGGCTATCATGCCAGACTGAATAAGACAGATAATATTGTGATCATGGGGCTAGATAGTGCAACTGATGGGCGGATGTCGGTGACCTACTATCAGGAGTTCTTCCCAGAAGAATATTTTGAAAGGATTGGCCGATGGCATGAAGAGTTTTCTTGGCCTCAACGATACAATTTCAAAAAAGATGAAGAAAGCCAAGATGGTAAATCGCCGTTCGAATTTCCAAGTGCACCATCTCCTAGAGCCATTTGGGAAGCTGCTTATGGAAAACAAATCACTGATTCACTCAAAAAGAGTACTGTGGAGCGTATATTGCCTTGCATAGTTGAGGCGCGCCTCTTTCCCCGAGATCTGGTTGATAAGGCAGTACAACGTGCCGGAAACCGTTCACTAAAACGATTATCTGATCAATATTCCAATCGGAAAAATGAAAATGCTGCATGGGAAAGAGATTTGAGTGTGGCCTGTGCTTTATTTAGAGGCTTTAGTAAACGTAACCCTATTCAGATCAAGGAGTATGAAATGGCTTTAGAAGAGAACATAACCACGCGGGATTACCTGTATGGCCGATTGCTAGCCATAGCTGAAAAAATTGAAGAAATGGCAATGGTTGTAGCAGAAGAAAAGGTAAGAGCAACGCATGCCAGTCGTTTAATGCAACGCTTTTCAGATCACCCGGCATCAACTTGGTTAATCATTGAAAAAGGTATCAATCCCTATCAACAAAGACTGAAAAATAATATCCCGCCTCTTGAAAGTGCCTATAAGAGATTGCTCGATGATGTTTGTGATGCTTTTGAAAATGATGACTTTGTATCACATGATAAGCTTTTGCCAGAATATCTTTTAGGTTATCACTGCCAACGGAAGTGGCTCAGAGATCATAAATTGAAAGAAGGGAAATGGGTGCTTAAAGAAAATAATGAAGATGATGAATTTCAAACTGAAGGAGAAGAAGAATGAGTTTACAAAATAAAATAGATTTTGCGCTGATTTTTAGTGTTAACAATGCCAATCCAAATGGTGACCCACTAAACGGCAACCGTCCGCGTACCGATTATGATGGATTCGGGGAAGTCTCAGATGTCTGTTTAAAACGCAAGATACGCGATCGGCTACAAGATAGTGGAGAAAGTATTTTTGTACAGTCAGATGAAAAGAAAATAGATGGTATGCCTAACTTAAAATCACGCGCTGAATCGGATGAACATGGGCTAGGCAGAGAAGCTTTTAAGATTGACAAGAAGAAACTAGAAAAGAAGAGTAAGACGGCAAAATTGGCCTGCGATAAATGGTTGGATGTAAGGGCATTCGGTCAATTATTTGCCTTCGGTAAAGGCGAAGATGATGCGGCGGGTGTATCTATTCCAATTCGTGGCCCCGTTTCAATACAGTCGGCATTTAGCGTTGAACCGGTGAGCATAACGAGCTTGCAAATAGTAAAGAGTGTAAATGCGGAAGAGGCTAAAGGCAAAAGTGATATCAGCTCTGATCGCATGGGTATGAAACACCGTGTCGATAAAGCGGTTTATGTGGCCTTTGGCGGCATGACGCCACAACTTTCTGAACGTACTGGTTTTAGTGATGAAGATGCAGAAAAAATTAAACATGTATTATCACTGCTGTCCCGTTAACTTTCACAGTAAAACGAGTTGATTGCAATTGTGTATTTTTCCACTAACTGGGTCTCCTCGCAGTAATGCTATCAAGTCGCGTTTTTCGAACAGATTT
>WGED01000108.1 GCA_015492915.1 Cyclobacteriaceae bacterium | reverse complement strand
TGCCCTTTTCGAGCTTCAGTATCGCGATATCCGCAGGAGATCCGACCGACAGATTGCCCAGTTCCTCATGGTGAATGATCTTTGCCGGGCTCCATGTGGCGCTCTCGATCACTTCGTTTAAAGGCATGCCCATTACGAGGAATTTCGACATGACATTCAGGATATTTTTCATGGCGCCGTTCATGCTGCCGGTGTGCAGATCGGTGCTGACGGTGTTGGGCCTGAACCCCTGTTCCAACGCCGGAATAGCCTGGCTGAATACAAAGCTGCCACCGCCATGGCCTACATCGAAAATGACCCCTTTGTCATAAGCTTCCCACACAAAAGGCCTCACCTTGCCGTCTTCACCCACAACAGGCACCCTGCCCTTCACTTTGGCAAAGCAATGTGTGAAAATATCCCCCGGCCTCAACTCCTCAAACAATAACCTTTTTAATGACAACTCAGGAAGATGACCTCCAAAATCCACCATCACGGGCATTTCCGCCTGTCTGCCCGCTTCCACCGCACGTTGCAGCGGCGTCCATTCTGGGCCGCTGTAGTGCGCCAGTTTGATGCCGACGATGAAGTCCTTGTATTTTTTGGCTACCATGGCGGTCAGCTTGGCATCCATATCATTGAGATTCTGTTCCACAGCGCCACCCTTCATGCCTGATCCCACGATGTTGAGAAAAGCGAATACCCTCGTTTTGGAATGAGCGACCGTCTGCTCTTTGAAAATTCTGACATTTTTCCATCCCGCGCTGCCCGCATCCATGATGGTGGTCACGCCCGAGCGAAAAGTGAAGCCGTCGGGCGGCAGGCTCGTGTAGCTGTTGCTGATATAAGCATCTGGCTTTGTACCCCAGAATATGTGCGCATGCAGATCAATGAGCCCGGGAGTAACATACAACCCTTCGGCGTCTATGACTTTTTTGGCATTTTTCTCATGGATATTCCGCTCAACGGCAGCAACCTTTCCCCCCGCAATGGCAATGTCCATCTTATGATCAATCCCGTTTTTAGGATCTATCACATGCCCTCCCCTGATGAGGATGTCATATTCTTGAGCAACGGTAAAACCGGAGCATACAATCAACAGGGTAACGAGTGAGAATGTAAGGGGTAAAAAATATTTCATTATGATAAGTGCTTAAAATACTATGTGTTATGAATTATTCAATAAATGGCCGTTTTTCAAATTCCCTCCATGATCGTGGCCGAATGCAGCATACCATCCACCCTGATGAACCACACGTAAAATCCGGGCTTGACGGTTTTCCCCTCATCATTCTTAAAATCCCAGGCCAGCATGGTATTCGAAGACCTCGTCTTCAGGGTTTTCATTGCCCTGACAGGCTTGCCCCTCACGTCCTCTATTCTCGATTCGATCACGTGGTTTCTTTTCGAATTATCAAGGAAAACCATGAGTTCAAAACCATTTTTTCCCTTTCCCAAAGTGCCAATCCGAGATTGCATCTTGTCCATGGAGGGTATGATCATTTTCACTTTCTTTTTCCTGGAAAGATCATAGGTACGCAAATTATCCAGCGACATGCTGCCCAGCTCATGCTTTTCGGTAGCCAGCCTCAGAAAAGTTGCATTCCTGTGTCCGTCGGGGGCCCTGTCTTTGGTAGTACCGAGCACGGAAAGCCCTTTCCCCCCGCGCACTTTGTTTATCAGCGCCAGCTCATAAGTGTCGATGGCCACAGGATCACGGCTCACGGCGATCGTGTTGGTTTGATGCACCCTGCCGGAAAGCGGCCCCCCCTCGTAAACTGTCGTCAGAGCGTCGAGGACATTGAGTATGAATGGCGCTGCTTCGTGTACATGCTTCTGAAAAACAGGCACGCACCGTTTTGTCCCCGCATAGGGGCTATTGTCATCATTCCATTGTGATCCATGAGTACCCAGCGGGTTATCCGTGCAACCGTAGTTATTTTTCATCACACCCGTAATGCCGGCGGCCCTGTGATCTTTGCAAATGGCATAATTGATCAGAAAGTCATTCTTGTAAATTGCCGCAAAAATGCGCTGGGGGGCGCTGTATTGCCCTTCAAAATCAGGCGCTGCAAGGAAACGCGGTGCATCATCAGGGATCTCCAGCGGCCTGTTGGGAAAGACCCAGTGTATTGCCGCAGTTCCTTCCCTGACATCTTTGTTCAAACCTTGTTTATTTAGCCTCACGGGACGGTAACCCTGAATGAGGGGATAGCGCTTGCGGCTGCCGATCGAATACAAACGCTCAACGAGGGTGACGTTTTCAGGAGGAAAATTGCCGCCGAGCATCTGGCTCAGCCCCGTGACGATGGCATTGGTAATGGCTACTTTCGGGCCGTAAGGGCAGTATTTCTTCGACCAGTCATTTTCAATGTCATTCCTGCCATCACCGTATGAAAGATTGATCTTGATACCGATTTTGGTGTTCATCGTAGGATATCCCGGAGGAAACAAAGATTCCCATGCCTGCCCAAGCGTGTTCTTTCCTGTCAGATTCATCACAGCGGTATCGACCATGTGCATGATACGAAGGTCATCAACCCTGGATGACAGCACTTTATCGACGATGACGTTATCCGAATTGGGTGTGGAACCCGGTTGGATGGTAATTCCGGCAGCCAGTTGGTCTGTAACACTCACTATGGGTGAGGCGTACGCATCCGCATACAACGGTGCTGCACGGGACAGTACAAACGGTGAGAGCAAAAGGGAAGCCGCAGTAGTTTTGACAAATTGACGGCGTTTCATGGGTCAGGCATTTTGTTGCTATTTAAATTAAGCACTTTCCGCCGTTAAACAAAATTTACCACCGGCAATCGCCGGGAAATTCCTTTTTGTGATCCTGAATGGTCTTTTTTCATCCCAAAATTCTCACCAGGATTTCGTAATGAAAGGTTAAAGAACAACTTGTCCCGCATTTTGACATAGTTTAAGCTCGGAATAGAAAGGTTATTGAGAATTTTGGGTTCATGGTCAGCGTTACCAGTTACAAAACGTCAGAGCGAAGCGGATGATGATATTCAGCAGATTCTTCGGGCTGAGCCATCAGAATGACGGCAAGGGAGATTCCTATGAGAAAACGGCCATTTTTTCATGGCCTGTACAATCCCTGGCCCCTGAAGGGG
>WGED01000107.1 GCA_015492915.1 Cyclobacteriaceae bacterium | reverse complement strand
TTTAAATAATTTTATCAACTTGTTCTTCACGCCCTTCTTTATGTCAGGGTCTCCGGGATTGGCTTTGTAGTCACCGTATTCTACGGTCCATTCAAAATCAGGCAGGCCGGGGATCAGGGCTTCTTTCAGGTCGTCAAGCTGGGCCTGACTCAGCGGCAATGGGTAAAACAGCTCACACAGCTCATTAATAAGTGCATTCGGGTCATCGGGATTTGAGAGGTTATCAATGATTTTGAATGGATCGAAGCCGATCGGCACACCTCGCGGGCTTATCCGTTCTTCGAGCACCACCCTTACAAATTCCTGCCTTTGCGGCAAGGTCACCGCATTGACCCACATACGGTAATACTGCGGTTCCTGATAATACGCCTTCCATCCGGATACATCAGGCGGATTGGCAATATCCTGCTGCTGCAGGCTCACCTTCTGAAAAACTTTCTGCCAAAGGGTATAAAGGTCAAAATAATCTTCTTTTGGCGGGAAAATGAGCTCAAGCTGCCGGATGAGCCCGATATTGAAATCAACAGGGCTTTTGATCTGACAGCCATGAAAATATGTGTCGTGAAAATGCTTCGAGCTGAAAAATGTCTTTAAAACCGGCTTCAGCTCATAATCATTATCATAAAGAATATCCGCCAGCGGTCCTATGACATTTTGCTCAATTTCCGGTGTGATTTCATAAAACAGAAACCACCGGTATATTTTTCTGGTGATAAACCGCGCCGTCTCACGTTGCGCCAGGATCATGTTGACCAGGTCTTTGTACTCATTCTCTTCGTTGTTTTCGATCGTTTGGTTGTTGAATGCCGCCGAGAAGGTTTTTGTCGATTTATCATGCCGGTTACTCCTGTAGATCACATCATCATAAGGTTTTCTCACCGTGGTATAGCCGGTGAGCACTTTGGCGGCTTCCCTGATGTCGTCTTCGGTATAGTTGGTGTAGTTGCCATCACCGATCTGCGGTCCCTTGCCTATGGTGAACAATTCCATGAGCTCGCGGGCATAGTTTTCGTTAGGGGCGCCGGCTTTGTTTTGGTTCCCGTTCAGATAGATGAGCATAGCCCCCGAAACAGTCACCTCATTGACCAGCTCCCTGAAATTGCCCAGTCCTTTGTATCGGAAAATATTTAAATATTTAAAAAAGGCCCTCGCGTCATTTACCACCCTGTTCTCAGTCACGAAATGATTGAGCCAGAAGAGGGTCATCTTCGTGCGCAGTGACCCGGACTCATTGATCATATTCCCGATTTCCCATGCATTATACGAGGTACGACGGGGCCCTTCCTTGCCAGGTGTAAATTCGGCATTGATCCAAGAAGAACCGATGGGCACATTGGGATCGTCGGCATAGAAATAATTGACCGGATCATCAGGAACGGGAGGGATGGTATTCAGGAGGTTTTCAACAGTGACATCCAGTCCGTTGGCGGTTGCGTTCAATATCTCCTGCCGGTTGGGTCCGAACAACGTTCTTCGCAATAAATGGGATGCATGCCATACTGTCCACGCTCCCGTGTACTTCTCAATGCTCAGATTGGGCATATTTTATTTTTTATACTGTGTTATGTTTCTTCGATTTTGCCTTCAAAGCTGGCAATCGGAATTAATTGTTATTTTTTCATAGTAAGACAAAATAGTCTCTCTAATGTTTAATATTATCAATAAATTGCATTTTAGCAATTACCATTGGCATATATTACCGAAAGACGGAAAAGCCAACATAAGGCGAATTATTTAAGGGTAGTACACCTGCGAAAGGTCAGTAAAGAAAAACGACCTGTAAATTAAAAAGAATCTGAGTGAAATCTAACTATTATTAATAACATGAAACAACTAAAAATATTTTGGTCAGTATCTGCTATTTTGATATTGCTGAATTTTTCGGCCATAGGCCAGCAGCATGATTGGGAAAATCCGGCGATAATCGGTGTCAATAAACTTCCCTCACATAACACTTCCATTTCTTTCCCTTCCGAAACGGATGCTTTAAAAGTGGACATCAAATCCTCGCCGCGCTACAAAAGCCTGAACGGGAACTGGAAATTTGCCTGGGCGCCTGTTCCCGAAAAGGCCCCTGTGGGATTTTATAAGACTGATTACCAGGATAAAAGTTGGGGTGAGATCCCTGTGCCCTCCAACTGGGAGCTGCAGGGCTACGGTACTGCCATCTATACCAACGTCAGATACCCGTTTCCCGTCAATCCGCCTTTTGTGCCCAAAGATGACAATCCGGTCGGCTGCTACCGAACCACTTTTCAGCTTCCCAATGACTGGGCTGATATGCAGATCACCCTGCATTTCGGAGGTGTGTCGTCTGC
>WGED01000106.1 GCA_015492915.1 Cyclobacteriaceae bacterium | reverse complement strand
TACAATGTAAGCCTCACCATTTATACCGATAATTGGACATCCACTATAACCCGCAACCGCGTGGTGCGTGTCCGGAAGCACTATCAAGAACCTGATCCTCTATTTCTGAAGAATGGATCGGATTTTCTAACCAAAACGACCGGAAATCAGCATTTATGCGGCTGGAACCTTCACTCCAAAGGCCATATAGCCGACGAGTTTCAAACAACCGGCGATACCAGAATCTATATTATCGACGTGATTGCTGCCGGTACCATTGCCAATGGTGATTGGCCTGTGATGGAGGTATATGTGGATAGCTTAATGATCGGTAATGTGGCTGTTTCCGATAAACAGCTACAAACTTACCAATTTTTCGCTGAACTTGCTGAAGGTACACATGTTATCAAAATTGCTTTCAATAACGATTTCTTTCAGCCAGAAATTGGTGTTGACAGAAACCTGATTGTTAACCAGGTTGTCATCCATGACGGCGGTATGCCCTTGAGTGTTCCGGGTAATATCAATGCCCTGGATATTTCTGTGAAATCAAGAGGTGAAGAAAAAACGGGACAGGAAGCCTGGAATCTGTATAGCAATGGCTTTTTAGGCCATACCGTTGCCGTCACTCATCCGGGGCAGTACGAAATAGTGGTTACCGCCTCAGGAAAAATCGTAAAAGACGAGCCTCCGTTCATGGCCGTTAAATTAAATGGGATGGCGGTGGATACGGTGGAAGTAGCCAGCCGTGAACCTGCGAAATATCGGTTCCCCGTCTCTCTCGACAGGGGCCTCCATTTTGTGCAGATGGAATTCTTAAATGATTTGTTCAAAAAACAAAAAGGCTTAGACCGAAATCTCATTCTTCATGGATTAGCCGTAGAACCTGTGGTTGTTCCCCTGCCCAATATCACGGTTAGTAGTAGCGTGCTCGATTTTGGCGACGTTCCTATGGACAGCGGCAAAACGCTAACCATGCTGATCGGCAACTCCGGTACTATGGATCTTGTCCTGTCCAGTATTGAGTTACAGAATGATTCCCCCAACTCCTTTTCTGCTGATTTTGGTTCTTTTCCAGTTACCATTCAGGCAGGTGAAAATTATGCATTAGCAGTCTATTTCAAGCCAGATACCATAGGTATCGCTCAGGGTACACTACTCATTCATTCCAATGATCCGGATAATGCGACGATGACTATCCAGCTGAAAGGCACAGGGGTTCAGCCCCACACCGGCAGTCATGAAACGACCGAATCCATTGCTGCAGATTTCACCGTGGATAAAACATTTGGTACCGTGCCACTAACGGTGAAATTTACCAACCTTTCAAAAGGATACCAGAAATGTTTATGGGATTTTGGAGATGGTACGACAAGTACTGAAGATAATCCGGTGCATACGTATCAGAAGACCGATCAGGCAAAATACACCGTGACTCTCACAGTAACCGGAACGGCTGGCGAGGCGAAGAAAACCCGGGTTGACCTGATCGTCCTGCAACTACCTCCACAAGTTGTCAACACCGTGCCTGATACGGCTATTTTGGAAGACAGTCGAGCCGTTGTGATATGTCCGGATTTGACGCAAATTTTCCGCGATCTAAACGGAGACAGCCTGGTTTATAACGCTGCCAGCAATAATCCGGCTGTCAGGCCCATTATAGAAAGCAATGCACTGAAGGTAACAGTTGAAGAAAACTACTGGGGCGAAGCGCAAATTTATGTGCAAGCCTCAGATGGATACTTCTCTACAGCGGATACGTTTACGGTTAAAATTGCTGCAGTGAATGATCCTCCAGGAGCTTTTACCAGACTGTCTCCAAAAGACGGAAGTACGTTGAAGTCGACCAAAATCGATTTCAGATGGAGCACCTCCGAGGATGTTGATGGTGATGCAGTTACTTATCTGATTCGTCTCTGGACAGAGACTATAGACACTACTTTTTCCGTCGGTGACACCCTCTTTAGTATAAACCTGAAGACATTAGCGGCACAATTGCCTTATGGGAAGACGATTTTCTGGAGTGTTAAAGCCACCGATGGCAGCTTAATTACAGAGGCAACCAATGGCGAAGGTCAATTTAAGTTAGAGGCTGTTACCAGTGTTACAGAAAGCGATGGTGGTGTGCCGAACAAGTATGTTCTTTATCAAAATTATCCCAATCCATTCAATCCGGAAACCACGATCCGGTTTGATTTGCCAGAGCATGCCCAGGTGAAACTGGAGATTTACGATGCGAGGGGAGTTTTCGTCAGACGGCTGCTCAGCAAACTCATGCCGGCCGGTACACACTCGATCGTTTGGGATGGTAAAGACGCCACGGGCAAAAATGTAAGCAGCGGCTTGTATTTTGTAAAATTATCTACAGGCCAATATGTTCTCACCCGCCAAATGATCCTGATGAAGTAGCTCCGGTGGGTTGTAACGATCTGGGGCGGCTTTTAGACAATCCTGTTCGCAGAAAAGCCGCCCCTAGCAATTTTATTTTCAGAAAAGCCAGACAAATAATAAAAGAATGCCAGGGCCTGCAAGTGGATAATCGTTTACTTACCCATCGGAAGCTGTTATTCCTGTTGCTTTGCTTTATCATAAATATAGCAGAAGGGGAGAGGCTGTTCAGCCAGGGTACGCAGGGAGAACGATATATTGATGAAGTTTTTGATTCAGTTTCTGTCACTCCTGATCTTCAATATGGAGAAGCATACAACTTCATCAGAAATCAATGGGAAATCTTGCGGCTTGATCTATACGAGCCGGTGGGAGATACGGTGTCTCAGCGTCCTGCAATTATTTGGGTTCATGGGGGAGGGTTTGTGAGTGGTGACAAGCGCAGCGAAAACATGGTAGCCCTATGCACTGTATTTGCCAAAAAGGGGTATGTTACAGCCTCCATCAATTATCGGCTGCACGAAGGCTATATAGCAGAAGATGATACGGCAAAAATTATAGAAGCTACGACCATGGCCTATGAAGATACCAAAGCAGCTATAAGATGGTTTCGTGCGAATGCCTCTACTTATCGCATTGACACAAATCGCATCGCTGTTGCTGGTGGTTCGGCCGGAGCCTTCGCCGCGCTTCACGCCACTTATGAAGAACCGGAAGGACAAAGCGGAAACCCGGGTTATTCATCAGAAGTCTCGGGTTGTATTGATATCGCTGGGGCCCTGGTAGATGATACCATATTAGAGCCGGGTGAAGCACCGGTAATGATTGTTCATGGCACCAATGACGAACGGATTTCCTTTCTTCAGGCGCTGGAGATTAGAGATAGAGCCGAGCAAGTCGGTGTTCCTTATGAATTTTACCCTTTGCAGGGCGCTGGCCATGAGGATGTCTGGCTGTACACCCCTTTTATTATTGAATGGTCAACCTATTTTCTGTATGAATATGTCATC
>WGED01000105.1 GCA_015492915.1 Cyclobacteriaceae bacterium | reverse complement strand
ACTTAATTCCATTCAAGCTGAAAAAAGCTCCGAAGGAGCGACATAACAATACCGTGGGCGTAAGCCCGCGGGTATAAAATTCAATAAAAATTTTTTGGCGTGCATTTTTGCCCTGCCACTGCACTTCAAGTATTTTTTTAAGTGTAAGAATGGGTAAAAATCCTGCTTACCAAAGCAAGTGGCTGCGCGCGCAGCAGACAGGCATGACAAAAATGAAAATAACCGCAAATGTTCATACATAAAAAGTTGAATGCGTTTACCCTGGGTTGACGGCTAAATTTTCATGATGAAAGCATCATTATTTCATGCGTTGCAGCAATGCGCCACCCTATCAGATTTGCCATGATGTGCTGTCTTCAGGAGACAATTCTAAAAGCCTCCTCAGGGCATATTTCTGAAAAATGCCCTGTTTCTCATACGAATCAACTCCCAAAGGATCGGCACAATAAAAAAGTCCCGCAAAATCACGGGGCTACAATCGGTTAAATACCATGACGGAAAAATAATTTGCCGGCCGAACTTTGATTATGACAACAGGGAAATAAGCACTCCCGCCGCGACCGCCGAACCGATAACGCCCGAGATATTGCTGGCCATGGCATATTGCAGCAGATGATTAGTCGGATCATGTTTGAGTGCAATTTCATTGGCTACCCTCGATGCCATCGGCACGGCACTCAAACCCGTAGCGCCCACCAGTGGGTTGATCTTCTTCTTGACGAACAGGTTGTGGATTTTCACTGCATAAATGCCACCGGCAACGGAAAAGCAGAACGCTATGAAGCCCCCCACAATGATCATGATGGTCTTGTAGTTGAGAAATGCCTCTGCCGTCATGGTTGCACCGACAGTCAGACCGAGGAAGATAGTAGCAGTATTCAAAATCCCTCCCGAGGCAGCTTTGTGCAGTCTCGATGTGGCGGCACCGATCTCTTTCACAAGATTGCCAAAAAGCAGCATGCCCACCAGCGGCACTGCCGACGGCACGAATACGGCGACAATGCCTCCCATCATGAGCGGAAACATGATCTTCATCGCTTTCAGGTTCTTGATAGGCCTCCTGTTAGGATACAGCTTGTCCATTTCCTTCATGTTGATCTTCAGCTCCTTTTTGTTGGTCGTAAGCCTGACCACAAATGGAATAATGACTGGCACGAGCGCCATGTACGAATAGGCCGCTATGGCAATGGGTCCCAATAAGTGAGGCGCCAGTTTGATAGTGGTATAAATCGCCGTCGGGCCGTCCGCACCACCGATGATGCCCAGCGATGCCGCCTCCTCGATCGTAAAGCCTACGGCAATAGCGCCCATCAACACGGTAAAAATGCCGATCTGGGCCGCTGCGCCGAAAAAGGCGAGCTTAAGATTTCTCAACATCGGACCAAAATCGGTCAATGCCCCCACACCCATAAAAATAATCGGTGGCAGCAATCCCGTTTTGATGAGAGAATAATACAACAAGTTCATGATGCCGTATTCTTTGGCGATCTCAAGCAGCGACATATGGATGATCTCTTCATTCGACACCACACCCATTTCGCCGCCGAGCGAGTTAGCCAGTATCAGGCCGAAGCCGATCGGTACCAGCAACAACGGCTCATACTCTTTGACAATACCCAGATACAGCAAAAACAAGCCGATGAGGATCATAAAGATGGTTTCGGGGCTGTTGATCAGCGACCCGAAAGCCGTCATTTCATAGAGATGTTTAAAAATTTCCATATGCTAAAAATCAGCCTGTTATCAAGGAATTACTGCAACTTGACCAATACGTCGTCTTCTTCCACGGTATCACCGTCATTAAAGCAAATTTCGACGACCTTGCCCGGCTTGTCAGCCGAGATGGCATTGTAAACCTTCATCGATTCGATATATCCGATCACATCACCCTCTTTTACTACATCACCAACCTTCAACGGCGTCTCGGAAGTGCTTTTTGTTCTGTAGAAATTCCCCTCAAGCGGAGCTGTGATTTCCAGCGCTCCCTCAATCGAAGCCGGCGCTTCGGATTTCGTATCCTGCGGAGCGGATGCGGTAGCCTCTGTCGCCTCACCGTATGATACGGAGACAACATATTTTTCGCCGTTTACGTCCACGTTGAGTGTTTTAGGAACAAATCCGGAGTCTGTTGGCGTAGGAGCCGGAGATTCTTTAGCTTCTTTTGCCTTTTTCTTTTCTGCGAGATCTTTTTCAAAGTCCTCTTTAGCTTTACCCGACTTGTAATTTCTGTACTGCGGCGGGTGCATGGCAAGTTCAAACAGTTCTTCATCATCCTCACCGTAATCCCAGCCGTTTTCGTCCATCTCCTTGCGGAATTCATCAAGCTGGTCGGGATACAGATCCTGAGGATGTCCCGTATAGAACTCCCGGCCTTGCTTTTCTGCTAATTCTACAATCTCCGGAGCCAGTTCACCGGGTAATTTACCCGCTTTGCCGAGCAACATATCCCATGTGTTGTCATCGATCATCGACCATCGCTCGCGGCCTTTGATCATCTGCACTACATTCATGAGTGCCACATTTTTCACATACTGGCTGTACGGCGTCACCAGTGGCGGATAACCCAGTTTCGGCCAGATATACTCCACCTCTTCAAACAACCTGACCATCAGGTCGTCCTGAGTCATTTCGGGTTTATTGTTTTTCCTGAGCCACTTGTTGAGGCTTGCAAGGTTATTCTTCAGGTCTGCCATCAGACTGCCCATCATGCCACCGGGCAGCCCCGGACCTATCAGTAATGAATTGAGCAACCTGTTGCGCGGATCAATGTAATAGCCGAGGAAGTCATCGATGAATTCCTGCGTCAGGCTTCTGGCCTGCATGTAAGCCTTCATGTTGATCTCAGGCACACTGAATCCGGCATCCTTCAGCATTTCCACTACCATAATCACATCGGCGTGGCCTGTGCCCCATGAGAGCGGCTCCATACCAACATCGATGATGTCGCAGCCGGCTTTGGCCACTTCGAGGATAGATGCCGGGGTAAAGCCCGGCCCCGTCTGCCCGTGATACTGGATAATAATATCGGGGTGCGCCGATTTGATCCCCTCCACAATTTTGCCGAGGCTTACAGGGCGGCCTATCCCCGCCATATCTTTCATGCATATCTCATCAGAGCCCCCTTCAATAAGCTGCCCGGCGAGATTTACATAATAATCAACGGT
>WGED01000104.1 GCA_015492915.1 Cyclobacteriaceae bacterium | reverse complement strand
GTGATAACCTTTATGTTGCGCCGGGTAATGCCGGCACCGATGCCATTGCCACTAATGTGCCGCTGCAGGTCAACGATTTTAACGGAATAAAAAATCTTATCATTAAAAAAGATATCTCGCTTGTCGTTATAGGACCGGAAGCGCCCTTAGTCGAAGGCTTGAGGGAGCACCTTGAAAATGATGAAAAACTCAAGAATCTGATGATCGTAGGTCCCGGCAAAGATGGTGCTCAGCTCGAAGGAAGCAAGGATTTCGCTAAACGGTTTATGGAAAAAAACGATATTCCTACCGCGAAATATAAAACCTTTGGCAAAGACGAAATCCAGGAAGCGAAAGCATACCTCAGAAGCGTAAACATGCCGATCGTCCTGAAGGCTGACGGACTGGCGGCGGGTAAAGGGGTGATCATCTGTAAAAACCTGCGGGAAGCAAACAAAACCCTTGACAAAATGCTGACAAAGGGAATGTTCGGCAAAGCCAGCGAGAAAGTGGTGATCGAGGAATTTCTGTCAGGGATCGAATTGTCGGTCTTCGTGATAACCGATGGGAATTCATACAAGATATTGCCTGAAGCCAAAGATTATAAACCCATCGGTGAAAACAATACAGGGCCGAACACGGGCGGAATGGGCAGCGTATCGCCGGTAAATTTTGCCAAAGGAGAATTCCTCAAGAAAGTTGAAGAGCGCATCATAAAGCCGACCATCGAAGGGCTGAAAAAGGAAGGGATAGATTACAAAGGATTTATTTTCTTCGGGCTGATGAATGTGAAAGGCGACCCTTATGTCATCGAATATAATGTGAGAATGGGAGACCCCGAAGCACAGGTTGTCATACCACGGATCAAATCGGATCTAGTCGAATTGCTCGAAGCAGCAGCAACCGGCAACCTGGAGGATGCCACTATTGAAATAGATGATAAAACCGCTGTTACAGTCGTAATGGTGGCGGGCGGATATCCGGAAAAATATGAAAAAGGCGACCCCATAAGTGGCCTTGAACATGTTGATGAAAATACGATTATTTTTCATGCAGGCACCAAAAGATTAAGGGATAAGATTATCACCAACGGCGGCAGGGTGCTGGCTGTCACCGGCCTCGGCAACAGCATGCATGAAGCGCTCGATCACGCTTACGAACTTGTGGCCAAAATATTCTGGGTCAATGTTTATTTCCGCAAGGATATCAGCCAGGATCTGATAGCATTGGAATAGACCTTTCTTCAACGCCTGCCCGGGCACAGACTCCATTAATCATGATGAATTCATGATTTTTTCACTCGAATGTGCTAATTTGAGGGCTGCTTTTTTGCAAACAGTAAACAAAATCTGAATTACATGGCAGGATGTGGTAGTTGCGGTACATCAAATATGGCTAAAATCCATGGCTGTAAAAGCAATAGTGGGTGTGCCATAAACGGTTGTAATAAGCTTGAATCGTTCGATTGGCTCGCCGACATGAGCCTGGTGGTGGATACGCCTTTTGACATCGTTGAGGTTCGGTTTAAGAACGGCAAAAAGGACTTCTTTCGCAACGTCAATCGCCTGATGCTTCATAACGGAGATGCTGTCATCGTTGACGTGCCCAACGGTCACCACCTCGGTTTTGTGGCCATGCAGGGCGAGCTTGTCCGCCTGCAGATGAAGAAGAAAAAGGTGGAGGATGACGAGAATATTCGCTCGATATACAGGCTGGCGACAGAGCGGGACCTGAAGAAATTTGAGGAAGTACAGGAAAAAGAGAAACCGACACTTTATAAAACAAGAAAGATCATCGAGGAGATGGGCCTGAGCATGAAGCTTACGGATGTGGAATATCAGGCCGACGGCACCAAGGCTACTTTTTATTATTCGGCTGATGACCGGGTTGATTTCCGCGAACTGATCAAGAGATTGGCAGCTGAATTCAGAATTCGCGTTGAGATGCGCCAGATCAGTCTGCGACAGGAAGCCAGCAGGCTGGGAGGTATCGGTTCGTGCGGCCGGGAATTGTGCTGTTCTACCTGGCTCACCGATTTCAAAAGTGTCTCAACCACCGCTGCACGTTACCAAAATTTATCTCTCAACCCCGGAAAACTGTCGGGCCAGTGTGGCAGATTGAAATGCTGTCTGAATTATGAACTGGAGACTTATCTCGATGCCCTTAAAGATATTCCGGAGATCACCAAACCACTCATCACGAGCAAAGGTGAGGCCAGGCTCCAAAAGACCGATATTTTCAAAAAAATCATGTGGTTTGGTTATGAAAATGAAAATTCATGGATATCCATACCTGTGGAGCGGGTAAAAGAGATTATAAAACAAAACGAGGAAGGAAGGATTCCCGCCACCCTGAAAGAAGACACCCTCACGGCCAACGAAGAAATTTCTGAAGTGCTCAACAGCGACCTGGAACGACTCGACAAAAAATTTAAAAACAAAGGCAGAAGGAAGAAAAGACGTAAAGGCAGAAAAAACAGAAACCGGAACAATAAAAATAATCAATAGATGAAAAGATCGTTTAGCGCGGGATTGTTCTTGATTTTGATAGTTTTTCAAGCCTGCGACAGCAAGCGTGTGTATGAAGGCAAAAAAGATTTTTCGGATAAGTTCTGGACTTTCAACGACCCTGCCGTCTTCGATTTTGAAATCCCCGATACCGGCAAAAAGTACAACATGCTTTTCAATATCCGCCACACAGCGGACTATAAATATCAGAATATATA
>WGED01000103.1 GCA_015492915.1 Cyclobacteriaceae bacterium | reverse complement strand
GGTGAGGCGCTGGCCACAAAATATTTGCAGGAGCACGGCTGGCGCATCCTGGAGCGCAATTACAGGCACCGCCGCGCGGAGATCGACCTCATCGCTGTTCATGAGAATCTGATGATTTTCGTAGAGGTGAAGATGCGCACGGGCACGGGTTTCGGCATGCCTGAGGATTTTGTGGATGAAAAAAAAGCCCGGAATGTCATGGGAGCTGCAGACCATTACATCATCGAAACTGGCTGGCAGGGCGACATACGCTTCGATATCATCGCAATCCTCAAGGGAAAAGCCATGGAAATCCGGCATTTTGAGGATGCATTTTATTAGGGATAGCAGATTGTATCCTCTGTAGCGACCCGGATGATTATGAATTTCAGGTGAATTCCAGGATAAAGAACACTGCGCCCGCCACGATGCCCAATGCCCCGATCACTGTCAGGAAGCCGACGGCAAAGATGGCTCCAAGGATCAGCAGGATCAGGCCAATACCACCCAGCAGGATGGCCAGCCATAGGAAGTCGCCTTCTGCCTGGGTCATCGCCACATTGTTTACCTCCAGGGTGCTTTTCGACGGGTTGCGCCTGAGGCTTTTCAGTTCTGCCCGCAACGATTTGCGGAGCTGCCTTTTCTCCTGCCTGCTCATCTGCCGGTACTCCTCCAGGAAAGCCTTACGGTCAAAATATGCTGTTTTCTCATGGGTTTTGGGCACGGGCAGGACATCGGGCAAAGTTTCAGTCCCGCTTTTTATTTCAACAGGTACGGGCACGATGCTGTTGGACGCCTCGAGTAGCGGTTCGGCATCTGCCTCTTCAAAAACGGCCTTTTTTTCATGGTCCGCTTTCGCATAATTATAGTAGCTGAACTTGTAAGCGCTTTGATAGTCAAATTTCTTTGAGCCCGCGCAGCCGGTCATCAGCAGGAAGCCTGCGGCGATGTATGAGAATTTTAATATTTTTTTCATGGTTTAAATTGTCGGATTTTCTGTTTACGAAGATAAAACTAAAAATCATTTCAGCCACAATTTTATGGCCAGGCCGATGACGGCGATCAGCAGAAATATTTTCACAGCCTTCTCACCCTTGTCCACCGACCAGCGGCTGGCAAACCATGCGCCTGTGGAGTTGCCGATAGCCAGCACGACGCCGTAGGTCCAGTTGAGCTTGCCCTCGTAGATAAAGACGCCCAGCGTACCGATCGTGTACAGCAGGATCACGAACATTTTGATGCTGTTGACTTTCACAAGGTTAAAGCCGTTGATGGAAGTGAGTGCCGCGATAATGAGAAACCCTACTCCTGCCTGGATAAAACCGCCGTAAATCCCGATAAAGAAAAAGGTGATGAAACCGATGGCTTTCGCCCTGCGCGAGGTATCTTCCTCTTTGATACCTTTGGGCTTCATGCTGCCTGTTACGGTCATAATTACCACCGTCACCATGACCACAGCGAGTATTTTGTTGAATAGCGCCCCGCTGATGTCCACAGCGATCCTGGCGCCGATCAGCGCACCCGCTATGGCGGAAATGCTTAGTAGTGAACCATAGCGAAAATCCGAGACCCCCTTACTTTTGAATCCCGCCACACCGAAAACATTCTGCGAAAAAATGGCCAGCCTGTTGGTGGCGTTGGCAACATTGGGCGGCAGCCCCATAAAGATGAGCAGCGGCATACTGAGCAACGAGCCACCTCCCGCCATGGTGTTGATGACCCCCGCCAGCAGTCCCACCCCCAAAGTCATGAAAAAATGACTGATTTCCATAGAACCGGGATGAACTTAGAAAAACGAAAATACCGAATAGAATCCTATTCACAGCCGGCTGATAAAAATTTTTCTTTTAAATTCATGACTTAATTAATTATATCCATGAAAAGTGTTTGTGTGTTTTGCGGCTCCAGCACGGGTAATCATCCGGATTATCAAAAGGCTGCCAGGGATTTAGGAAATACACTGGCGGAAGAGAATATCCGGCTTATCTATGGCGGTGGCAGCATAGGCCTGATGGGCATCCTGGCCGAGACGGTGCTGGAGCGCGGAGGCAAAGTGACCGGCGTGATCCCGAAATTCCTCTATGACCTGGAAGTAGGCCTCGATATGGTGACCGAGCTGATCATCGTCGATTCGATGCATGAGCGAAAGCAAAAAATGGCAGAACTTGCACATGGATTTGTGGCATTGCCGGGTGGCATTGGTACGCTGGAAGAACTCTTTGAGGTATTCACATGGTCACAGCTAAAGCTGATCAGAAAACCGGTCGCCATCCTTAATATCAATAATTATTTTGACAACATCATCGCCCAACTGGATCATATGGCTGCCGAGGGTTTTATCGATCTCCGGATGGTAAACACCTTGATAAAATCATCAAATATTCATGAACTGCTGATGACAATGCGCGCATATCGTTTCACAGAGGATATCGATAAAATAGCAAAAACCTGATCGATAAAAACGGAAGGTAAAACTTGAAACTTATGAAAAAATCAGTAATTATTATTTTGTGGCTGGTCCCCTTTATTACGAAAGCACAGGATCTGAGTGCGCTTTTTGAAAAGGTTAGCCCGGCTGTTGTGCAGATACAAACCAGGGAAAAAACCCTGACCGGGTCAGGTACCACGAAGCGAACGGTAACAGAAGCCGGGATCGGTTCGGGAGTGCTGATTTCTGCCGATGGCCTTATATTGACGGCGGCCCATGTGGTACAAACGGCCGAGGACGTGAAAGTTGTTTTTCAGAACAATGAAACTATTCCGGCCAAGATACTCGCTACCGAATCCATGGCCGATGTTGCTTTACTCAAGCTGACTTGGCTGCCATCTGATGAGAAAATTTTTATCCCGAAAATTGCCGATTCGGACAAGGTGAAAGTCGGTGAGCAGATTTTCGTTGTAGGGAGCCCCTACGGATTATCCCAGTCGCTATCCTCTGGGTATATCAGTGGACGGCACGTCAAAAAAAGCCTGACGCACAACCTAACGCTGATGGAATTTTTTCAGACAGACGCTGCCATCAACACGGGTAATTCAGGCGGGCCGATGTTCAACATGAAAGGTGAAGTGATTGGTATCGTCAGCTATATCCTCAGCGAGTCCGGAGGTTTTCAGGGGCTGGGTTTTGCGGCAACTTCAAACATCGCTAAAAAACTTTTGATCGATGAAAAAGGCATCTGGTTTGGTGTTGACGCAGTGCTCATCACCGAAGAACTGGCCGGGATCTTAAACCTTCCGCAAAAAGGAGGCATCCTGATTCAAAAAGTAGCCGAACTGTCACCTGCTTATATTATGGGATTAAAAGGTGGTTCGTACAAAATGGTGCTGGACGGACAGAAAATGATTGCAGGGGGTGATATTATTTTGTCGATGCTGGGGAAGAAAATCGAAACCGAAAATGACCTGCTGGAGGTGAGAGAGATGATAAGAGGCCTGAAAGACAAGGAAGTGCTTGAACTGAAAGTGCTGCGAAAAGGAAAAGTTGAAAAGCTTACTTATACCATCAACCGGTAAAATGAAAAGCAATTATATAACCCCCATGAAATTTCAACCCAAAATTCTCAATAACCTTTCTGTTCCGAGCTTAAACTACTTTAAAATCAGACACTTCGTTCACGTTTGATTCGTCACCATAAAAGTGCATTATGC
>WGED01000102.1 GCA_015492915.1 Cyclobacteriaceae bacterium | reverse complement strand
GGATTACAGGTCGGAGTTTTTAGATGATGGGATATTTCAATACGGCTTGTCAATCTTGTTGGAGGGTCAGCATGTAGCAAAATTAGGCCTTTTAAATAAAAATATATTAAAGCAGGTTTCGATAGAACAGGATGTTTTTTATGCAGAATTGGATTTTCCGAGGTTACAATCTATAGGTAAAACGGCATTTAGTGTAGAGGAAATATCCAAGTTCCCTGAGGTAAGGCGTGATTTGTCACTTGTACTCGACAAATCCGTGACGTTTGAGCAGATTAGGGATATAATTAAGTGCAGGGAGTTTTCCGGCATACTCAAGGACATAAATGTTTTTGATTACTATGTAGGAGAAAAGATAGAAAAAGACAAAAAAGCTTATGCTTTAAGTTTTATATTGCAAGATAAAGCCAGCACTTTGACCGACAAAGTGATCGACAAAGTCATGACAAGGCTAATGAAAAAATTTGAAACAGAACTGGGAGCCGTTATCCGAAAGTAATTATGAAAAGAGACAGGCTTAACAACGAAATTCAAAACCTTGAAAAAAAGGTTAGGTTACTCATTAATCAGTATCTGCAGGAAAAGAAAAAAAATGATGATCTGAAAAATCAGATCGGGGAATTAAAGGGCCTGCTCGCCGCCAAAGATCAGCAGATCATGGACTTTCAAAATAAAATTAAAATTAGTACTATTGTAGATCGTATTTCTGTGGGAGAATCTGAAGCTGCAGAAGTGAAAAGTAAAATCGACGACTATATAAAAGAAATTGATAAGTGCATCAATCAATTGAGCAAGTAAAAGATATATCTTATCGCGAATGGAAGAGCTTTCAATAAAGATCAAAATTGCCGACAGGGAATATCCGATGAAAGTTGACGCCGAAGAAGAGGAGAGAATCAGGCTTGCCGGTAAGAAAATAAATGAAAAGCTGAAGTTGTACAGAGACCAGTTCGGGATCGATGACAAACAGGATTTATTGGCCATGGTGGCCTTCGACAGTCTTTACGAAAAACTACAAACCGAAGCCAACTCACTCAATGCCGGCGAATCCGCGATAGATAAGATCAACTATCTCAGTAAGTTAATTTCTGAAGTGACGGGCTAGACTACTGGTCGTTCGAATTTCACATCTTTTACGCTTCAGACCCCACCTGTATTAACTATATAAATATTTAGAATTATGGATACCATAACCTTGCTGATTGCAGCCATAGTGGGACTTGTGATTGGGCTGATCATTGGGAGATTTGCACTAAAGAAGGTTTTTTCGTCCGATCTCAAAAAGGCGGAGGAAAAAGCAGATATAATTATCAAAGAGGCTGAGCTGACAGCCGAGACGTTGAAAAAAGACAAAATTCTGGAGGCCAAGGAGCAGCTTCTGAAGCTTAAGTCGGAATTTGAGGCGGAAGCCAGCCGCAAGAAAAATCAGATAATCACGAATGAAAACAAGCTGAAACAGAGAGAGCAGACGCTATCGCGGCAGATGGAACAAAACAAGCGTCGTGAGGCCGAGCTGGAGAGCATGAAGGAAAATCTGACGGCGCAGTTGGAAATTGTGAATAAGCGTAAAAGTGATCTCGAAAAAATCAAGCTTGAGCAGGTCACGGCCCTTGAGAAAATTGCCAATTTATCTGCCGATGAAGCTCGCGAACAACTGATCGAGGCGCTGAAAGATGAGGCGAGAACCAATGCTTCTTCCTATATCAAAGAGATCATGGAAGAGGCTAAGCTGACAGCTACCAAACAGGCCAAAAAGATTGTGATTGAGACTATTCAGCGCACAGCTACGGAAAACACCATTGAAAACTGTGTGTCGGTATTCAACATCGAGAGTGATGACATCAAAGGAAAGATCATTGGCCGTGAAGGCCGGAACATACGTGCTCTTGAAGCCGCTACAGGGGTTGAGATTATCGTCGATGATACCCCTGAGGCCATCATCATTTCGGGCTTTGACCCGGTGAGGAGGGAAATAGCGAGATTGTCATTACACAGGCTTGTGACTGATGGCCGTATCCACCCCGCCAGGATTGAGGAGGTAGTGACCAAGACAAAGAAAAATATAGAAGAAGAGATCGTTGAGATTGGTGAGAAGACGATCATCGACCTCGGGATACACGGGTTACACCCCGAACTCATTAAAATGGTTGGTCGCATGAGATACAGATCTTCTTACGGTCAGAACCTGTTGCAGCACTCAAGAGAGGTTGCCAAGTTATGCGCCACGATGGCTTCTGAGCTCGGGCTGAATGCCAAGCTGGCGAAGCGGGCAGGTTTGCTGCACGATATCGGCAAAGTATGGCAGGAAGAGCCGGATATGCCTCATGCCCTGGTAGGAATGGATCTGGCAAAAAAATACAATGAGAACAAAGAGGTATGCAACGCGATTGGCGCGCACCACGATGAAATTGAAATGACCACCATGCTGGCACCGATCGTGCAGGTTTGTGACGCTATCTCGGGATCGCGGCCGGGAGCACGAAGAGAGATCATGGAGAGCTATATGAAGCGGCTGAAGGAACTCGAAGAGGTAGCACTGGGTTTTGAGGGAGTTAACAAATGCTTTGCGATACAAGCTGGACGTGAGCTCCGCGTGATGGTGGATGCGGAATCTGTCACAGATTCGGATGCTTCACAGCTATCTTTTGATATATCGCAAAAGATTGAAAAGGAAATGCAGTACCCGGGACAGATCAAGGTGACAGTGATAAGAGAGATGCGATCTGTATCGTACGCTAAATAATAATTGTTGTAAGTTCATAAAAAAAGGCGGTTTCCACACCGCCTTTTTTTATGAGTTTTAGATGATTATTTCGCCTTATATTCTTTCAGGGCCTGTGCCATGGTCTCTCCGATATCGGCCGGTGACTCAACCACATGTATGCCGCACTCTCTCATAATCTTCATTTTTGCGGCAGCGGTGTCATCAGCACCGCCGATGATGGCGCCGGCATGACCCATCCTGCGGCCCGGAGGCGCTGTCTGGCCGGCGATGAAACCAACGACCGGTTTGGTGCCATTGTCCCGGATCCATCGGGCAGCATCAGCTTCCATACTCCCGCCGATTTCGCCGATCATGATGATACCTTCTGTGTCAGGATCGGCCATCAGCATCTTAATAGCATCAAGTGTGGTAGTGCCTATGATCGGATCACCGCCGATCCCGATGCAGGTCGACTGTCCCAAACCAGCCTTGGTCACCTGGTCCACAGCTTCGTAAGTAAGTGTGCCTGATCGGGACACAATGCCGATCGTACCCTTTTTATGGATAAATCCGGGCATGATTCCCACCTTGGCTTCACCCGGTGTAATAACGCCCGGACAGTTGGGACCTACGAGGTTTACATCTTTGTCTTTGATCAGGTTTTTCACCTCCATCATGTCCTTGGTTGGAATTCCTTCAGTGATGGTGACAACCACCCTGATACCTGCATCAACTGCTTCGAGTATGGCGTCGGCAGCAAAGGCAGGTGGCACGAAAATGACGCTCACATCTGCATCGGTTTCTTCAACAGCTTCGCTCACCATATTGAAAACAGGCTTGCCGAGGTGCGTCTGGCCACCCTTGCCGGGTGTTACCCCGCCGACCACGTTGGTACCGTATTCGATCATTTGTTCGGCGTGAAAAGTGCCTTCCGATCCTGTAAATCCCTGGATCAGTATCTTTGAATCTTTATTTACTAATACGCTCATTTATTTGTTGTTTACCGGCAAAATTAAAACAATAAGATAGCTAACCAAGGCTTTCTGTCATGAATCATAGTTTTTACTCATGAGAGTCTCACTATTTTTAAAATAATGGTATTTTAGCCCGGCTAATTTACCTTTGGAAATTAATCCGTGAAATAATGACATTTCTCAGCGAATCAAAGCGACAAAAGTTACATGAGATAATTTTTGAGGCCGATACCCCTGAAGGCAAAGCCTTTGACCTTGTGCTCATAATTGCCATATTGTTAAGTGTGGCGGTGGTGATGCTGGAAAGTGTGGCATCGCTGAATCACCAGTACGGCAACCTGTTTACAACCTTTGAGTGGATTTTCACCATACTTTTTACCATAGAATATTTTTTGCGCATTGTTGCATTGAGAAAACCTTATTATTACATCAAGAGTTTTTACGGGATCATCGATCTCATCTCTATCGTACCTACTTATTTCAGTCTGTTTTTCGTGGGATCGCACTATCTGATGGTGTTCCGGATCATGAGATTACTGCGTATTTTCAGGGTGCTCAAGCTTGTGCGCTTTTTGTCGGAGGCAAATAAATTATTTGTGGCGCTCAAAGCCAGTCTCCCCAAGATCACGGTTTTTTTGGTTAGTATCATGTGTATTGTGCTGATCGTCGGCACGGTCATGTATATTATCGAAGGGGGGCGGAATGGTTTTGACAGCATTCCAAGGAGCATCTATTGGGCTATCGTCACCATGACAACAGTCGGCTATGGAGATATAGCCCCCACCACAGTACTCGGACAGACACTGGCTTCTTTTATGATGATATTGGGCTACAGCATCATAGCTGTTCCTACAGGCATCGTTTCGTCACAGGTGGGTAAGGCAAAAGCAAAAAAAATCAGTACACAAGCTTGTTTGTCTTGTGGCAGGGAAGGCCATGACCCTGATGCAAAGTACTGTAAATATTGCGGCGCCAAATTGTGATGATGGTCCTATGAGAAAAAGGCAATTTTTTCATACTATTCACAGGAGTGTTTGGTGGAGGGGCGTCATTTTTTTATTTTGAATGTCTATATGTTTTATATGTCAGGAAAAACATGACAGAAAGATACAGGTATATCGGTATTGTATTCATTGTTTTATTATTGTCTCATTTTCTGGTGGCAAAGAAAAAATATCCTTTGGGTACACCCGGCACCACACTCTCTTTCCGAGCTGCCACTGCTAATTTGCCTGCCTCTGTGGTTAAGGATTTTAGAATAATCATTGGCCCGGTTGAAGAATCGAATGAATCGGCTCATCAATGGATGCTTATACAAGCCGCCAAAGTGAACGGCGAATATTTTTCCGTATGGATATTGTGCAATTCCTATCCATCCGCAAACCTCCGGGATGCTGAGGAGCAAATAAATCGTTATATTCTCATAGAAGGCGATGACCGCGCTGTCGAGTATTCACACCCCCGTACCGGGGCGCCTGTTTTGCCTGCGACGGGCGCCTGGGAGTATCTGTTCCCCCGGGGTGAGCCGGGTCTTGATCCATTATCGGGCAAAGTGAAAAGCGTAAAATACCTCGGACTGAAGTATGTGTTGATAAGTAATGAAAAATCCACGATTCCTGCTCCGCCTGCTGATCCGAGGGTATTGCACCTAACACCGGATTTGATGATTGGCGTGCCGCACAATAAGAGAGTGAAAGGTGAAAAGAGGAAATGGGATGATTCGGAATATGAATATGAACCGCTGACAAGGGAAAATTACAGGGAAATGATCGATGCAGGCATGAATTGCTTTTTCATAATTAAGGAGCAAATATCATGGCTTGATAATGAAAATGTATTTTACTGGGGCATCAGCGGGAAGGACATCGACTATCCGGAAGACCTTTACAAAAGCAATTATGCAGGCCCTGTGATATTTTTTGATGAACCGATGGTTGGCACGCGCGATCACGTCATCAGACCCATGCTGAGGGAAAATCCTGAACTGGCAAAGACACTGACCTCGCAAATGGTTTATGAAGAATTCATGAAATTGTTTTATGAGAAAAAGTATAATAGCGGCCCCTCGAGACTGATCAAAGAGCTGGCAACCCGGGAGGATGTTGATATCGGTGACATGAATTTTTTGCAACAAAATGTGTATTCATGGGAAACCATGATCAGCTCGGCTGTCTACCAGTTGTCTGAAGGAAATAGTTCCCCGCCATATGCCATGGTTTTCGAACCACCGGGACGGATAGGTGTTAAAAGGGTACTGCCGGAATGGAACATGGCTTTCGGTTGCCAGATACCCATCGATGAGCCAAACAATTTCATCGATATCATCTATGGTTTTCTGAGAGGAGCTGCACGGGAAACAGGTAAAACATGGGGGATGAGCATTTACGGACAGGTGGCACGGGCCGATGCTTTTTGGTTTATGACGCATGCTTATGATATGGGCGCCACCCTGTTTTTCTTTTGGGACAATCACCGTCTGGCAGCAGTACCTTACAGCGAGTACCTCGCCCTGACGAGGAATTTAAAAAATCATGCGGAAAATTTTCCGGACAGGAATTTTGAAAACCTTAAGAACGTTGCGAGGGTTGCTATTCTTCTGCCCGAGTTTTACAATCTCGGTCATGTATCCATGGGAATTGGCAACTTCAGCGCTTTACCAGCTCTGAACATGGAGCGTAAAAACAGTTATGATGTAAAATACAGAGAGGTGATGCGTAATTTTTTTACGGAAATTGAACGCTGCATTCGGCTGGGTAAGGAATATGACCTTTATTGGAATATGCAGGGATTGGCACTCAACGGCTATGAAGAAATTGTAATTATCAGAGAAGACGGTAAGGTGGAGATAGTCAGCGATGGCATCAGCGAGTTGCTCGATAAGGCCCGTGAGCCCGTAAGACCGGGAGGCGAGCCACCGAAATTGTCGGTTGAAATGACACAGTGCAAAACTGTCCCGTGCGAGGTAACCGCCACTGCCAGGGTCAGGGAGGGGTCAGCGCCTGTTTATTACACTATGGGAGCGGATTCTTCGGGAGTGTATCATAATCAATACGTTTTGTGGGAGTTGTATGGTCCCGGTGAGGAAAACCATTCCAAACTATGGAAGGAACGGTGGAACGTTGAAATCGAAGAATTTCCCCGTTCGGCGGAAATAAAAATCAAATTTGTTATTGATAAGGCAGGCACTTATCGCCTGCGGGCTGCCACAACAGATACAGAGGGGAAGAGCGCTGTGGTTTGGAAAGAGATCACCATCGAGTAGTTTGTTTACCTTTTTACAGTAGACTGATGGGTTTCATCGTTTGAGTATGGGTAATATTCCATTGTATTTCGCATGAAAATATATCTTTTCTTTCAGGATTACCTGATGAAAATCATGAATTCGAAAGAATGAGTTTTGTAGCTTTATGCGCGAAAAATAATGATATTTTAAAGGTTTAAATGATTTATTTTTCCACAAACCCCGAGAGACGGGGTACGTATCCTTATAAGAGGAGCATTGATTTTTTTACCATCACAATCAACTGTTAATTATGGACAAAACCATTGATGCCATCATTAATAATTATAACAGGGATAAAAACCGTTTGATGGACATCTTGATCGACACTCAGGACACGCTTGGATGTGTGCCTGACAGCGCGGCGGAGCAAATCGCTGATGCGCTTGATATCTCCAAGGTTGATCTTGAGCAAACGCTTTCGTTTTATCATTTCTTTTCCAAAGAACAACGCGGCAAGTACACGGTCTATCTGAACAATAGTGCTGTGGCCAATATGTACGGGCGAAAGGAAGTAGCCAGGATATTCGAAGAAGAAGCGGGGTGTAAGTTCGGAGAGGTGACAAAAGACGGGCTCATAGGACTTTTTGATACTTCATGTATCGGAATGAATGACCAGGAGCCTGCTGCTCTGATCAATGGAGTTGTGTTTACCATGCTCACACCATATCGTGTCAGGGAGCTGGTAAAAGGTATGAGAAAAGGGCTGAAAGTGGAAGAGTTGCTGCGCACAGGCTATGGTGACGGCAACAACAGTTCGCCACTGATCCGTTCTGCTGTTAACAACCATATCATGGAAAAAGGCCCCGTCCTGTCAGAGGATTATGTACCGGGCGATGCCATCAAAAAAATTATTAAACTGGATCCGGCGGAAGTGATTGAGGAAGTGAAAAACTCCAACATCCGCGGTCGGGGCGGTGCAGGTTTCCCAACCGGTCTGAAATGGGATTTCTGCCGGAGAGCTAAGGATAAGCGCAGGTTTGTATTTTGCAATGCAGACGAAGGTGAACCCGGGACATTTAAAGACAGAGTGATACTGACCGAGCGCCCGAGGCTGTTGTTCGAAGGTATGGCTGTGGCTGCTTATGCCATAGGAGCTGCCGAAGGTATTCTCTATTTGAGGTATGAGTATAAATACCTGAAAAAGTTTCTCGAAAACATTCTTGATGAGATGCGTTCAAAAAATCTGCTTGGGAAAAATATTGCGAGTAAGAAGGGCTTTGACTTTGATATCAGGATTCAGCTTGGCGCCGGCGCATATGTCTGCGGTGAGGAATCCGCTTTGATAGAATCTGCCGAGGGCAAACGCGGTGAACCACGTGACAGACCGCCTTTCCCTGTGGAGAAAGGATATCTCGGTCATCCTACAGTAGTCAATAATGTGGAAACTTTATGTTCAGTCGTCAAAGTAATGCTGTACGGCGGCGAGTGGTACAGGAGTTTTGGCACCGATGAGTCGACGGGAACCAAACTGCTGTGCGTGTCGGGCGATTGTCACTATCCGGGTGTGTACGAGTTGGAATGGGGATTTTCGGTAGCTGATATCCTTGAGATGGTTGGAGCCGAAAACGTGCAGGCTGTTCAGGTCGGCGGACCTTCGGGCACATGCATCGGACCCGATGGATTTGAACGCATTTTAGGCTATGAAGACCTGGCGACGGGTGGTTCGCTCATTATTATCGGACCTCATCGTGATGTGCTCAGGGATATTGTACTGAATTTCATGGATTTTTTCATCGAAGAATCTTGCGGCTCATGTACACCCTGCCGTACCCTTCCCGTAGCCATCAGGGAAAAATTGATAAAAATCATTGAAGGTCGCGGTGTGATGCAGGACCTGATGGACATAGAGCGGTGGCGGTTTATCATGAAAGTAAACAGGTGTGGCCTCGGGCACACAGCATTGAACCCGGTATTGTCCACCCTGAAAAATCTGAGGCATTTATATCTCGATCTCATACAGAAAGAAGTGGAATACGATACGGGATTCAGGCTGGACGAAGCTGTAAAAGAAGGAAAATTAGTTACCAACAGAACGTAATAACCAACATGGCTCAAACAATAAAATTCACCATAGATGGCGTTGAATGTACGGCGAAAAAGGGGCAATACATCGTCGATGCCGCCACGGAAAATCACATCTATATTCCGACTTTATGCAATATACCTGGCGTCAAACCACGGGGCTCGTGCCGTATATGCAGTGTGCGTGTAAACGGCAGGATGATGACCGCCTGCACTACCCCGGTATCGGAAGGCATGGAAATAGAGAATAAAGATCCGGATATCGAGGATATCCGCAAAGCCATCATCGAACTGATGTTCACCGAGGGCAATCATTTTTGCCCGTCGTGCGAGAAGAGCGGTAACTGTGAGTTGCAGGCTTTGGCATACAGGTACCAAATGCTGGCGCCGCGATTTAAGTTCATGTTCCCGAAGAGGAGGCTTGAAGCAACGCATCCAAAATTGATCAAAGATCATAACCGATGTATTTTGTGTAAGCGTTGCATCAGGGCGATCAAAGATGAGGAGGGGCACAGCCTGTTTGCTTTTGCCAGAAGGGGACATAATGTCGAAATCATCATTGACACAAAATATTCCAAGAACATGACGGATGAGCAGGCCCGTGAAGCAGCCGATATTTGTCCTGTCGGGGCGATTCTCGTAAAAGAGCGGGCCTATACCGACCCGATCGGTAAACGTAAATATGACAAGCAACCCATAGGTAGTGATATTGAGAATTTATAATTATAACAATGAGTAAACCAATAGTAGCGACGACATCACTGGCAGGCTGTTTCGGCTGTCACATGTCTTTTCTTGATATTGATGAACGGATTCTCGATCTGATCGAGCTGGTTGAGTTTAACAAGTCCCCGATCAATGACATCAAGAAGTTTACAAAAATGTGCGATATAGGCCTGATTGAGGGCGGATGTTGCAATGATGAAAATGTGCATATTCTGAAAGACTTCAGGGCCCACTGTAAGATACTCGTTTCGGTGGGCGAATGCGCCATCATGGGTGGTCTTCCGGCGCTGCGGAATTCCTTTTCACTGAAAGAATGTCTTGATGAAGCTTATCTCAACGGGCCGTCGGTCGTTGCCAACAATGAAGAAGGTGTTATTCCCAACGATGAGGAACTGCCCATCTTGCTTGATAAAGTGTATCCATGCCATGAGGTGGTGAGGATTGACTACCATCTTCCGGGGTGCCCGCCAAGTGCGGATCTGATCTTTGACGCCCTGTATGCGTTGGTCACGAATCAGCCGCTCAAGCTTCCTTATGAAGTTGTTAAATTTGATTAAACCAAAAAACCAAAAATTAAATAAGAAGATGTCACGAAAATTAACCATAGATCCCGTCACGAGAGTAGAAGGCCATGGCAAGGTGACAATTCACCTTGATGACCGGAACAATGTGATACAAAGCCGTCTCCATATCGTGGAATTCAGGGGGTTTGAAAAGTTCATCCAGGGACGACCCTATTGGGAGGCGCCTGTGCTGGTACAACGTCTGTGCGGAATTTGTCCTGTAAGCCACCACCTGGCGGCAGTTAAAGCGCTTGATGTGATCGTTGGCGTCGGCCCCGACGGGCTGACACCTACAGGTGAAAAGATGCGTCGCCTGATGCATTACGGGCAGATATTCCAATCACATTCTTTGCACTTCTTCCATCTTGCCAGCCCTGACCTGTTGTTTGGTATTGATGCTCCGCCGGCAAAGAGGAATATCATAGAAGTAGCCAGGGAGTTTAAGGAACTGGCGGTACAGGGTGTCATGATGCGCAAATTCGGTCAGGAAATTATCAGGGCTACGGCGGGTAAAAAGGTGCATGGAACCGGAGCCATTCCCGGAGGGATCAACAAGAACCTGTCGATCGAAGAGCGGGATTATTTCCTGAAAGGGGAAGATCCGCTGAATATTGATAAAATGATCGAATGGTCGGTAGCGGCCATTGAGCTGTTCAAGGATTATCACAGGAAGCATCGTGATATGGTTGATAATTTTGCAGCTTTCCCATCCAATCACCTCAGCCTTGTCCGCAAGGATGGTGCCCTCGATCTTTACCATGGTGTATTGCGTGCTATTGATCATAAAGGTAATAAGATTTTACATGATGTAGATTATCAAAATTACCTCGATTACATTGGAGAGGAAGTAAAAAACTGGAGTTACATGAAATTCCCGTTTTTGAAAAATATCGGGAGAGAAGAAGGGTGGTATCGTGTCGGGCCGCTGGCGCGCTTGAATACCTGTGACTTTATTCCATCGCCACTGGCGCAGAAAGCTTTTGAGGAGTTCAGAGCCTATACCAATGGCAAGCCGAACAACATGTCGCTACATATGCATTGGGCCAGATTGATTGAGGTATTGCATGCTGCAGAGGTGATGAAGGAACTCCTTAACGATCCTGACCTGCAGCGTGATGACCTGATCGCCGAAGGAGAGCGCTGTGAAGAAGGGGTTGGAGTGATCGAAGCACCACGCGGCACGCTTTTTCACCATTATAAAGTGAACAAAGAGGATTTGATTACTATGTGCAACCTTATTGTATCGACCACAAATAACAATGAACCCATGAACAAGGCTGTGAGAGAAGTAGCCGATCAGATGATCTCCGGTCAAAAGGCAATTAAAGAAGGAATGCTCAATGCTGTGGAAGTGGCCATCAGGGCATATGATCCCTGCCTCAGTTGTGCTACACATGCCATGGGACAGATGCCTCTGGAGGTCAGCCTGTATGATGCTGAAGGAGAGCTTCTGGATATCAAGACAAAATGATCTTAAAATCATGGTCGGAAGACTGTTCCCGGCCATGAAAAACAGACAATATTTTACAATCATCAATAGGTTATGGGCGAGAGGAAAAAGAAGGTTTTAATCTATGGATATGGCAATCCGGGTCGCCAGGATGACGGCCTGGGCATAAAGCTCGTCGAGAAACTGGAAGCACAGGCAGAAAAAAATGGCCATAAATCCATGGATTTTGAATCAAATTATCAGCTTAATATCGAGGACGCCCATACCATCAGCACCTATGACCTGGTAATATTTGTCGATGCGTCAGTTGAAAAAGATGTGGATGATATCATCCTTAAAACTGTGATGCCCACTGAAAAAACCGAGTTTACCATGCATGCCATGCTGCCAGGGTTTATCCTTTACCTGTGCCAAAATCTTTATGGCAAATATCCTGATACATATTTACTTTCCATCAAGGGTTATGAATTTGAGTTTATGGAAGATATGACTGATCGGGCAAAGGAAAATCTTAAAAAAGCCATAAATCTCATAACCGGATTTCTTTTTTCATCGGGTCGGCCCGAATATCATTCCAAGGTTATTATGAGAGGAGATCGCCCGGAGTAGATAATAAAGGCAACATCAGCCCGGCCATTTGCATGAGAAATCGGCTATTTTCAACCCAAAATTCTCAATAGAATTTCGTTATGAGAGGTCAAAGCACAACTTGTCCCGCCAGGGCGGGAAGAAAATCGGCACGTTTGATGAGGCTGCATAATGCACTTTTATGGTGACGAATCAAACGTGAACGAAGTGTCTGATTTTGAAGTAATTTAAGCTCGGAATAGAAAGGTTATTGACAATTTTGGGTTTAAATAATCTCAAATCCATGACATTTGAGTGATTATATCACAAACCTCCAGATCAACTTGCCGAGAATGGTGGTTCGCTCTATTTTTATTTCATTGTTTTGTGTCGAGATGGATTGGTTGATAACAAAATAGAAATCCGTCCCGATCACAGGTATCCAGTTTATCCTGAAGTTGAGGAGTATTTCTTCGTCCTCCGTATTCCATTGGCCAAACAAACTCGTATTGAGTTTGGGATTGTAGGCATACATCATTCTGCCGCCATACTCGTCCGTCACGAAGTTGCCTTCCGGCAGAATAACATAATTTCTGATCCAGCGTCCGGATATATTCCTGTGTTTGTCGATGTTGTAAGTTGGAAATATATCGATGGCAGTACGGTGACCCGTATAGAAACCGCCCCAGCTTACTTCTGCGAAAGCGGATGATTTTCTGCCCCGGAATGATGCTGCTTGCATTTCCAGGCGATTATTCCAGTATTCGCCTATGGGTATCACTACCTCATCCCGGATTTCGAAAGGCCCGTCCAACTTATCGAAGATATGTTGTACGTTAAACTCAAAGAATTCCCCGCTTTTGGTCACAAAACCCAGCGGTCTCCACTCATAATAGATTGATTCAAACCGGTTGGTTTCGCTATTCACATAATAGTTTACACCTATAGGCTTAAACACAAGATTCCGGAAGAAAGGCAGCTATTTGGGGCGGGGATTCCATTGAAATTCAGTGTAATACATTCTGTAGTTCTTTCTTTTTAAAAAGCCCATCTCGGGATTGAAGTTGTCCTGTATGCCTGTAATGGCGAAATTGTATTCAATGATGTCATTGTGATAGGCCAGTGACATGTTGTATCCGATATTCTTTTGATTCGTTGCGTTGCTGGTTTGCGATTGGACAAAGGAACCATTGATCACCAGGTTTTTATTGCCGAATAATTTTGTGGTGGAGTAGTTAAAATTGGCACCATAAACAAAATTTTGTCTTCCGTTAAGAATTTTTGATGTGACAATAAAGCCGACATTGGATTGTCTCGGGATGTCCTGCGTGATGCGTATGACAGAATAATTGGTTGATGGGAGAGAATCCAATGCGGCTCTTTGAATGGAAAGTACACCGATGTTAGTTCCCTTTGTGTGAAATTGCTTACCCATTTTGCCATGTGCCATGGGTTTTCATTGAGATGGTCATCGAGATTGATTTTTTCTGTGGTGAAGTGTGT
>WGED01000101.1 GCA_015492915.1 Cyclobacteriaceae bacterium | reverse complement strand
CCTCATGATTGATGCTGCCAAAAGGGCCAGCGCCAAATACGTGACTGTTGTAATTCCTTATTTCGGTTATGCCCGGCAAGACAGGAAAGACCGCCCCAGGGTGGCCATCGGCGCCAAGCTCGTCGCCAACCTGATCACAGCATCAGGCGCTGACAGGATCATGACTATGGAGTTGCATGCCGGCCAGATACAGGGATTTTTCGATATCCCGTTAGATCATTTACACAGCTCGTTCATTTTTGTGCCTTATGTCAAGAGCCTCGATCTCGAACCCGACAATCTGCTGATAGCATCTCCTGATGTGGGAGGCACCAAGCGGGCACGCTTTTTTGCCAAGCATTTTGAGGTGGATATGGTGGTGATCGACAAGTACAGGAAACGCGCCAATGAGATAGCAAGCATGAGAGTGATCGGTGATGTGAAAGACAGGGATGTGATCCTCATCGACGACCTCATCGACACAGGTGGCACCATGGCAAAGGCGAGCATTATACTGATGGAAGAAGGCGCCCGCTCTGTCAGGGCCATAGCGACACATCCCGTACTGTCGGGCAATGCCTATGAAAATATCGAGAATTCTGCATTGGAGGAATTGGTCGTTACAGACACCATCCCGGTATACAGAGAAAGCGAAAAAATAAAAGTGCTCAGCGTGGCAAAGCTGTTTGCCATGGGCATTAAGAAAATTCATACAAACAGATCAATTAGTTCATTATTTATTCATTAAAACTTAAAAACAATGCGTACAGTAGAGATTATAGGGTATAAAAGAGCAAATCTCGGTAAGCAGGACGCAAAGCGTCTGAGAACGGAAGGAAATGTCCCATGTGTATTATACGGCGGCAAAGAACAGGTGCATTTTTATGCGCCGATGATCCTCTTCAGGGATCTTGTTTACACTCCCGAAGCTGCTTTCGTAAAGCTCAACATTGAAGGTGACGAATACGATGCCATCATGCAGGATATACAGTTCCACCCGGTCAGCGAGATCATCCTCCACGTAGATTTTCTCCAGCTATTTGATGACAAACCCATCAAAATGAACATCCCCGTTAAGTTTTTCGGAACATCCCCGGGTGTGGTACAGGGTGGAAAACTCCTTATCAAGCTACCTTACGTGAAGGTGAAGGCATTGCCTGCCAATATGCCGGAAGTGATCAATATGGATATCAGTAATCTGGAACTTGGCAAATCAATCAAAGTCGGCGATATCGAAACTAAAAACTTCGAAGTGCTTAACAGCGCCCGTGTTACGATCGCATCAGTAGCTATACCGAGAGCGCTTAAGAGCGCTACCGCCGAAGAAGAAGCTTTGGCCGCTGAGGAAGAAGGCGAAGAAGCCGCTGAAGCAAGTACAGAAGAATAAAAATATCTTTATTTCCATAAAATCCTGCTTACACCCTAAGCAGGATTTTTTTTATCTTAACAGAAAAAAGGCCTGTTTCTCATGAAATTTCTGATCGTCGGCCTGGGCAATATCGGGCCGGAATACGAGTTGACAAGACACAATATCGGCTTTCTCGTGGCCGATTACCTTGCTGATAAGGCGAAAGCGGAGTTTCAGATTTCACGCCTTGCGAGTGTTGCCGATTTCCGTCACAAAGGCAAAGCCATCTATCTGGTCAAACCGTCCACTTACATGAACAGGAGTGGAAGAGCAGTCAATTACTGGATGCAGCAACTCAAGATACCCAAAGAGAAAACCCTGATCATCACTGATGATATTTCATTGCCTTTCGGCAAAATACGCATGCGGGCTAAAGGGTCGAGCGCAGGCCATAACGGACTCAAGGACATCGAGGCATACCTGGGAAATGATTATCCGAGGCTTCGAATGGGTATTGGAAATGATTTTCCCAAAGGCGGACAGGTGGATTACGTGCTCAGCCGTTTTACGGAAGAAGAGTTTGAAAAATTGCCTGAAGTAATTAAAAAAGCCGCTGAGGCTACCCTTTCGTTTTGTACCATCGGCATCGAGCGCACCATGAATTTTTTTAATACCTAATTTGCCCTGATCGCCACCACAGGGTCGAGCCTGGCGGCCATCAGTGCGGGGATGATGCCGGATGCAACGCCTACTATGGTGGAAATGCCAATACCGAGAATGATATTTTTTGCCATGAGCGAGAGCACAAAAGTGCCGAGCGGGATGTATGTGCCGGCATATACAAGAAGTAACCCTATCCCACCTCCGAGAAGGCTCAGGAATACCGCCTCAAATAAAAACTGGAAGAGTATAAAATAATTTTTGGCCCCCAGCGATTTCTGTATGCCGATTATCCCCGTGCGCTCACGTACCGTTACGAACATAATATTGGCGATGCCGAATGCGCCGACAAGTATTGAAAAAATGCCTATAAACCAGCCTGCCATGGTAAGCACGTCGAATACTCCCTGCAACTGGTTGGTGATGGCTTCCGGCCGGTTGATGGCAAAATCATCTTCGTCTTTTGGTCTGAGCCCACGATAACTCCGCATCAATCCCCTGACTTCATTCTCCAGTTCCTCCAGTCCTTCGTCATAGTCATAGCCCTTTACGGCCACGAGCGTGTACCCGCCCCGTCGTCTGCCGGCATAAAAAATCTTTCTGTAAGATCCGTATGGTATCAAAACGCTTTCATCATTGCTCGGTGTGTTCAGGAGCGTTTCACCTGCTTCTTCCATCACGCCGATCACCCTGTATTTCAATCCTTTGATAACAACGTCTTTCCCCAGGGGATCCTCTGACGGGAAAAGTGTCGTTTTAACATTATAACCTATCACAACGACATTGGAGCCGTAGTCAATTTCCCGTGGTGAAAAAAACCTCCCGCGTGCAATTTTTATTTCATAGATATCCTGGTGTCCCTCCGTCACGCCAGTTACGGTAATGCCGCCGATGCTGTTGTTTTTTCTTTTGATTGTGCGCCCGTTACTGATTACAAAGACGCAGATCGCCGAGGCATTTTGCAGGTTTTTCTCCAGAAATTTGTACTCGTTGTAGGTGACCATCGGCCTTTTCTGGTATTCCCACCATGGGGCATTTGGTGTAAAGATGTAAGGCCATTTTTCAACATAGAGCACGTTGGTACCGAGAAAGGACAGGCTGCTTTTGATATTTTCCTTGAGTGAATCCACGACTGTGAGGGCGGCGATGATGGCGAAAATCCCGATCGTCACGCCTGTGAGGGACAGAATAGTACGGAGCGGGTTTTGCCGCAGGGCGTTCCACGCAAATCTGAAACTCTCAAATATTAATCGTGTATAGATCAAAACCACACTCGTTTAATTAAAAGACTTGACCAAATCACTAAGATTTCTCCTACAATTCATTAAATTTGCAGGCTTAAAAAATAACACACGTTATTTTATTGTTTTAGTGTAATATTAAATATGAAACTATCCGAATTCAAGTTTGATCTTCCGGCTGGCTCAATAGCTTTATATCCGGCTGAAAACAGGGATGAAGCACGATTGATGGTTATCCACAGGGATACCGGTGAAATAGAGCATAAGATCTTCAAAGATATTGTGGATTATTTTGATGAGGGGGATGCGCTCGTTGTCAATGATACGATGGTTTTTCCTGCCAGACTGTATGGCAACAAGGAAAAAACAGGCGCTAAAATCGAGGTGTTCCTGCTACGGGAGTTGAACAGGGAAATGAAATTGTGGGATGTGCTGGTAGATCCGGCCAGGAAGATACGCGTCGGCAATAAATTATATTTTGGTGATGGCGAGCTCGTTGCTGAGGTCATCGACAATACTACCTCGCGGGGCAGGACAATCAGATTTTTATACGACGGGAGTGATGAAGAATTCAGACAACTGATCGACACATTGGGCGAAACTCCGCTGCCGAAAGAGATCAATCGCCAGGTGGAGACGGAAGACAGAGAGCGATTCCAGACATTATTTGCTGAGAAAATCGGCGCTGTGGCAGCTCCGACAGCGGGCATGCACTTCACGAAGCAGCTCATGAAGCGTCTTGAGATCAAAGGCGTTCAACTGACTCCCATCACGCTGCACATAGGACTTGGATCATTCAAGCCCGTGGATGTGGAAGACCTCACCAAGCATAAGATGGATTCGGAGAATTTTTACGTTGGCAAGGAAACGGTCGAGATCGTCAATAAGGCGCTGGATGAGAAAAAAAAGGTTTGTGCCGTGGGTACAACCGCAATGAGGGCACTTGAATCTTCTGTTTCGGCCAGCAACCGGCTCAAAGAGCGTGAAGGATGGACGGATAAATTTATCTTTCCCCCATATGAGTTTAAAATCTGCAATGCCCTGATCACCAATTTTCATCTGCCGCAAAGCACCCTGCTGATGATGGCTTGCGCATTTGGCGGTTACGAGTTGGTTATGGATGCGTACCAGGTAGCGATCAAGGAAGGATATAAATTTTTCAGTTATGGCGATGCCATGCTGATCATTTAAAGTAAATTAAAGCTTCTTTTCAGAAGCTTTTTTTATGAAAGAATACGCCATCATCGTTGCCGGAGGAAGCGGTTCGCGGATGAACAGCTCCGTCCCCAAACAATTTATGTTACTTACAGGGCAACCTATCCTCATGCACACCATCGCGGCATTCAGGCAATATTCTGATTTAGTAAGCATCATACTCGTGCTTCCCGGTGATCAAATAGAGGAGTGGAAAAGGCTTTGTAATGAGTATGCTTTCGGCATAAAACTACAGATAGTCCCGGGAGGGCCGACGAGGTTTCACTCAGTAAAAAATGGGCTTTTTCTCATAGAAGATCATGACAGCCTGGTGGCTATTCATGATGGTGTCCGGCCGCTGGTATCACCGGAAATTATCAACAATTCATTCCGAATGGCATATGAGCATGGAACGGCCATTGCTTCGACGCCGTTAAAAGAGAGCCTGAGAAGAATCGGCAAGGACGATTCGGCGGTAGTTGACCGTTCAAAATACCGGCTTATTCAGACCCCCCAGACTTTCAGGACAAATCTGATCATTGAAGCATTCGGCTGTTTTGAGGAGGATGAAGGTTTTACAGACGATGCCAGTGTGGCTGAAAGGCATGGAGTGAAGATTCATTTGTTTGAGGGGAGCTATGAAAATATTAAGATTACCACACCGGAGGATTTGGTGGTGGCGGAAGCTTTATTGCAAAAGAAAAGGGCAACGAACTCATAGCTCATTGCCCTTCAAATGATTTCTTTTCGGTTATTAGTATTCATCTTCATTGAAAAAGAAATCCTCCTTGGTCGGATAGTCCGGCCAGATTTCTTCGATGTTCTCATAAGGCTGTCCATCATCTTCCAACTCTTGCAAATTTTCCACTACTTCCATTGGTGCTCCCGACCTGATAGAATAATCTATCAACTCGTCTTTGGTTGCCGGCCAGGGGGCGTCTTCCAAATAAGAAGCTAACTCTAATGTCCAGTACATAATCTTACGGTTTCTAAATAATCGTGCAAAAATATAACTTTATTTTTAAAATCAAATACGTCTTTTTTCAAAACCCCGAAATCGATTTTGTATTATATACGTCAGGAATTTTTTTATGGTTATACATTGCTTTTACGAAGCATTTTCAGGTTGATGCCGGTAGCCCGAAAGAAGTAACATATTTTGATAAGTTCTTTAAATATAATTATTT
>WGED01000100.1 GCA_015492915.1 Cyclobacteriaceae bacterium | reverse complement strand
AGCTTACTGCTTCGAGCTTCTTACTCCCTGCTTCCGTCTTTCAAATCCCTCAACCAGCTCCGGTAGCCCACCACGGCCAGTACGGTAAGAAAAAAGAATAGCACCGCCGTAGGAAACAACCCCTTGTAGATGTAAATAACCGCCGATACGGCATCCACGACGATCCACACCAGCCAGTTTTCTATGAGCTTTCGTGCCAGCATCCACGTGGCCACGAAACTGAGCGCCGTGGTGAACGAATCCCACCACGGAAGGTCGGAGTCGGTGAAGGTCTGCAAAAACCATCCTATAAAGAAAAACAACACCACCGTGATGATGACTAGTCTGATGCGCAATGGCAAAGATGTGCTGCTCACGGGCAATTGCTCCTGCCGCCCTTCGTCGCTTTTTTTGCCGAACAGCCACAGGTACCAACCGTAGAAACTGATGACCAGGTAATAGACCTGCAGCGACATATCGGCATAAAGCCGCGCTTTGATGTAAATGTAGATGTACATACTCACCATCACGATGCTCACGAGCCAGTACCACACATTCTGCCTGATTTGCAGAAATATGGCCACAAAGCCCAGCAGCGCGGCAATGACTTCAAAATAATTGCCCGAAATCCATGTGATGATGTACTCCACGCGCTATTCGGGTATCTGCTGCAGATCGGTATTGATCACTTTCATGATAAAAACCGAGTGCGGCAATTCGAAAGCAGCTTTTATCTCTTGGGTAAGCGCCCCCATCACGGTTTCGTACTCTCCAAATACCTGCGTGCTCATGCCATTCGTTCTGACAACCAGCCCCTTGTGATTGTTGAGCCTGTCGATAAAGGCCCTGATATGCTTTTTGTATTCATCATTCAGAGGGTAATAACTTATTTCGACGGAAGTTTTCATGTGCTATGAATTTTTGAAGTTTATTTACCTGCAAAATTAGAAGGAAGGTTGATAAATTGAATGGAAGCGCTATCTTTATCCGAAACTTTTACCAAAAACAACAGGGCTTTTTGACCTTTTGAAAATGCCTGACAGCCTGCCTGCTTTTAACTGACTGAACATTACCGGGTTATGCAATACCTCTTAAAGTGATCCGGAAGGTAAAATCCGAAACATAAAAACGATATACGGTGAATTTTATAATTAATAAATATCCTGTTAAAATCTTATTGATCCTCTTACTGGCGACGTTTGCCGCGTCGGGCCTGAAGGCGCAGCATCATGAATACGATATCGTGATATGGCTGGGCAAGATCGGCAAGCTGCATATTTCACAGGAACAGCAGGACTCGCTGATCACCATCGAAACCAATTCGGAAGTGAAAATTCCTTTTTACAAAATCAACTGGATCACCACCGTGAAACTGGAAGAAGACGGCAAATACCTGGAGTCGCATTACCGTCAACTGCTCAACGGCAAAAGGCGCGAATTTACGGAGATAAAACCGTTTAACGACAGCCTGATGCAGGTGGTGGACGATCAGGGCAGGGCATCACAGATACAGATCAGAACGCCGTTTTATGTCTCGAAGCTGTATTTTGAAGAGCCTGTCGGCGAAGAGTATATCTTTTCGGAAAGATTTGCAAAACCATTAAAACTCGTGAAAAAAGGTGAAGGGCACTACCGCCTGCTTCTGCCCGATGACAATTATATCGACTACTTTTACGAAAACGGTTTTTGCAAAATGGCCGAAGCGATCAACGGCCATAAAACCGTTAAGCTGGTGTATGTGGAAAATGTAAAAAATAACTAACTTTCCATAGGCTCGCTATGAAGAGAGAAGAAGTTATAAATATATTAAAGAGCTACATTTCCTTATTGAACAGCGAAGGAATATCTGTGTATAAAGCTTTTTTGTTTGGCAGTTATGCGACAGGGGATGCATCAGACGAAAGTGATATTGATGTTATGATCGTTTCTGATGCTTACGATGAAACCAATGACATAGTGGTTGGTAAGGCATGGAGCCTGACTAAAAGAATTAATACCAAAATCGAACCTTTTTTTATCGGAATGAAAAAATTTTTGGAGGATAAAACTTCACCTTTAGTGGATATTGTTCGAAATGAAGGGATAGAAATAGGTCGGTAGTGCTATTCTTAAAAAAATCAGTCTCATTCAAAAGTTTTTCTTTATGGATAAAATTCGCTGGGGCATCCTTGCCACAGGCAATATCGCCCATTCGTTTGCAAAAGATTTTGAATATGTCAAAAACGGCATTCTCACAGCCGTGGCCTCACGCTCCATGGAAAAAGCACGATCTTTTGCCCGTCAATACGGCATAGGCAGGGCTTACGGCAACTATGAAGAACTGTATGCCGATCAGGATATCGACGCTGTTTACATTGCCACACCGCACACCCTGCATTTTCAAAATTCCTCGGATGCACTGCAGGCCGGCAAAGCGGTCCTTTGCGAAAAGCCGCTCACGGTCAGCGCC
>WGED01000099.1 GCA_015492915.1 Cyclobacteriaceae bacterium | reverse complement strand
GTGCGGATTTGAATGAAATAGGTGGTGAAGGTGACAAAAGAAACCTGATCTCGGGCAACCTGAATGAAGGTATTCTGATATCGGGAAGTAAACAGACGCAAAACAATACGGAATACAACCTCATCATTGGGAATTATATCGGTCTCGGAATTGACGGGACTTCTGCTGTTGGAAACGGCGCCGATGGCATATTGATCCAAAATGCTTCCCACAACACTATTGGGGGCGTGAAAGTATCGGAACGCAATGTCATAGCAAACAACTTGTCAGGCATCAGTATTATTGACACCGATCCGGCCAAACAGCCCCAGGCAGGATTCAATGAAATAACCGGTAACTACATCGGCGTGGATGCATTGGGGCAGGACGGCACTAAAAAAATGGAATACGGTATTTTTATCTTAAATAGTTCAGATAACCTGGTTGGAGACTCCGGGAATGCCGGTGGCACAGGAATGCCCCCCGGCAATGTTATTGCCAATAACCATGATGCAGGTATCTTTCTTTCCTATGACATGGATAACAAGCCTTTTTACGGCAGCAATAGTATCGTAAATAATGTGATCGGCGCCGCCTCCGGCAACGGAAGCGGTAATGGAAACGGGATCATTATTATAAACACAAACGACAATCATATAGAAAACAACCTGATTTGGCGAAACGATACAACAGGAGTGCAAATATACACTTTAAACGGAGGCAGCGCTGTCGGTAATACTATCAGGCAAAATTCTATCCATGCCAACGGTAAACTCGGCATAGACCTCAACAATGACGGCGTAAGCCAGAATGATGAGGGTGACGGTGACAGTGGCCCGAACAATCTGCAGAATTTCCCTGTATTGTTTGAAATCAGCTCCACAGGCACATTATCGGGCAAACTTCAAGGCATGCCTAACACGCTCCATATCATTGAATTTTTCCATAATGACGTCGCCGATGTCACAGGCTATGGAGAAGGTCAAATGTTTTTAGGTTCGACTAATGTAACGACAGACAATAATGGTGATGCGAGCTTTTTTGCTATGGTTTCTCCCCCGCCAGGAGGCTCATGCATCACTGCCACAGCCACCAATTTAAAGACTTTCGATACTTCGGAATTCTCGAAATGCATCTCTGCAACATCTTCTTCACCCTTCAAAGTGAATTCCACCGGAGACGCTCCCGATGCCAATCCCGGCGATGGTCTTTGTAAGACGGGCAACCTCACTGCCAACGGTGAACAGGAATGTACCCTCCGGGCTGCCATCGAAGAGATCAATGCCGGAAACGGCCCGCGGTTTATTCCTTTCGGTATTCCCGGCACAGGGCCCCATACCATCAATCTGCAATCAGCCCTTCCTGAGATAACAAACCCTGTTTTCGTACAGGGCACCAGCCAGCCGGGGTATGTTGGCAAGCCCCTCATAGAACTCGACGGGAGCGCTGCGGGCGATGCTAACGGCCTAGTAATTACTGCAGGAGGATCGAGGGTGGAAGGACTGGCAATCAACAATTTTCAGAAATCCGGCATATTGATTAAAGATCATGGAAATTCGGCAATTTTACGCAGTCACATAGGCACTGATGCTGAAGGCACAGCAAACAAAGGCAACGGCGGCAGCGGTATCAGGATTGAAAATTCCGATTACAATGCCATCGGGTTCATTGATGATTCAATATTCCAAAACACCATCGCATTCAATGGTGACCATGGCGTTTTGGTGATTTCAGGCAAGGGAAATGTCATAACGGGCAATTCAATTCATTCAAACGACGGACAGGGCATCAACCTCGCCGGAGGGATCGAGAATCCTGAAAATGTAACGCAAAACGACAGTGACGACAGCGATGACGGCCCGAACGGCCTGCAAAACTATCCGGTACTCAATACGATAGAACATTCAGGCGATAATATTATCATCAAAGGCAGCCTGAGCAGCATGCCGGACAGGGAATATCTGATCTCCTTTTACTCGAATAATTCATGCGACGATTCGGGATACGGGGAAGGCAGACATTTCATGGGAATCATATCAGTGACCACCGATGCCAACGGCATTGCGGATTTCGAGACAACCATTCCGGCGCCTCCCCCGGAGGATGAAGCCATAACCAGCCTCGCTACGGATAAGATCACAAACAGTACCTCTGAGTTCTCGGCCTGCATCAGCAGCCTGATCACAGGCATGGAACATGCCGGCAGTTTATCTGATGACTTCGTTCTGTATCAGAGCTATCCCAACCCGTTCAGAAGAAAAGTTTCGATTGATTTTTATCTGAAGAAAGCGGCTGATGTATCACTGAAGGTTTATGATATCAGGGGCATTGAAGTCGTCAGCCTTGTGGACAAACGCTTACCGGAAGGGCGGCATTCCGTTGTCTGGAGGCCATACGCTAAGGCGGGCGGTACATTTCTCTATCGCCTTACGGCCAATGGTTTTTCCGCGACACGGTATATGCAGCTTATAAAATAATTGAATGATTTGTGCATGAGAAAATCGTTATTTTTTCATGGTCTTCGCAAACCCTTACCCCTGGAGGGGCAACCCCACACGCGTAGGCTCCCTTAAGGGAATCAAAGGGTGCGCGGTGGGAATAATCACCGTCTTCCCATACCTTCCGTCAGAGCAGAGCGAAGGGTCTCCAAATTGGAAACGAGTGATGATATTCAACAGATTCTTCGGGCTGTGCCCTCGGATTTTGGGTTCAACCTTTCA
This sequence comes from Cyclobacteriaceae bacterium, assembly GCA_015492915.1. Classification (GTDB taxonomy): domain Bacteria; phylum Bacteroidota; class Bacteroidia; order Cytophagales; family Cyclobacteriaceae; genus JAAUQL01. The sequence goes on along the minus strand of WGED01000099.1, from coordinate 1,800 downwards.
CCCCAATACACTCAGCATATCCTAGGCAGTTGCTCACCGACAGGCATTGATACCACCCGTTTCCCTCCCAGCCCGGACCGTACGATGACCTTGCCCGGGTACGTTTCGGAGATAATGCCAATATCCGCAGCCTTTGCACATTTATCAAACGACTTCATGAGATTCAGGGCATTTTCAACCACCTCTTTGTCCACGACGGTGATGAAGACCCCCTCATTGGCGACATACAGCGGATCGAGGCCCAGCAGCTCGCAGGCGCTTGCGGCTTGAGGCAGCACGGGAATACTGTTGTCCTCCAACTCCACAGAAAAGCCCGTACCGCCGATCATCTCGTTGAGCACGGTGGCCGCGCCGCCACGCGTGGGGTCGCGCATGAAGTGAATTTTCTGACCAAACTCATCAAGCAGGGCGCCCGACACATCGCCGATGTATTGCGTGTCGCTCTCCAGCGTGGTTTCAAATTCCAGACCTTTGCGTACCGACATGATGGCCATGCCGTGTGTGGCCAGCGGGCCGCTCACCAGCACCCTGTCCCCTGCCCTGATTTGCTCTTTTCCCATGGCAATGCCTTCTTTCATCACTCCGATCCCCGAGGTATTCACGAACAGCTTGTCACCCTTGCCGCGTTCCACCACTTTGGTGTCGCCCGTTACTACCTGCACACCGTACGTTTCGGCGATGGCGCTGATGGATTCGAGCACCGCCCAGAGGTCAGACACGTGAAGCCCCTCTTCGATGATCAGTCCCAGGGAGATGTACTTCGGAACAGCACCGCACATGGCGAGGTCGTTCATCGTGCCGTTGATGGCCAGTTCGCCGATGTTGCCCCCCGGAAAGAAAATGGGTGACACCACAAAGCTATCTGTAGAAAAGGCCGTTTTCCCATGGATATCCAGCACCGCCCCGTCATCCTGCTTGTCGATGGCTTCATTGGAAAAAAGTTTGAAAACCGATTGTTCGAGCAATTTATTGGTTAACTGCCCCCCGCTGCCATGACCGAGCGTGATGGTATCGAACCCGAAATCGGGCATGGGACAGGAAGCGATGAATTTGTTTTTTGTCATGAGATGGAATTAATAATTTTTATCGCATACAGATATTATATTGCTTTTTACCAGGTTTTGAAAAGGTTGCTGGCTATCAGGTGTTGGGCGCCAGGTGCCAGTACCCAGCGCCTGGAATATATTTATCGATTTTTGGCCTTTAACTTCTTTAACTTTATCCATGAGCTTATCGTGAATAATTATAATAGGCGGCACAGGCCCCTTCGGAGGACACCATTGGCGCACCGAGCGGGTTTTGCGGTGTGCAGCCTTTGCCGAACTCAGGGCATTCATGGGGTTTCTTCATGCCTTTCAGTATCTCCCCGGCAATACAGGCTGTCGGCTCGGGTGGCGTTTTAACAATAAAATCAAAGCGCAGGTCGGCATCATAATCACTGTACTTTTCCCTGATGCCCCAGCCGCTTTTCGGCAGCACGCCGATGCCACGCCACGACCTGTCCATAACCTCAAAGACCTCTTCAATGACTTTGATGGCTTGTGGATTACCCTCATCGCGCACCACGCGCGTGTATTCGTTCACTACCTTCGCCTCCCCCTTTTCGAGCATGCTTACACACTTCCACAATCCTTTGAGCAGATCTACCACCTCGAAGCCCGTCACGACGATGGGTACCCCAAATTTATAGGCGATGGGATGATATTCGCGGGTACCCATGACCGTGCATACATGGCCCGCGGCGAGGAAGCCGTCGATCCTTGTCTCCTCATCACTGAGCAGCGCGTCCATGGCAGGCGG
>WGED01000098.1 GCA_015492915.1 Cyclobacteriaceae bacterium | reverse complement strand
TCCCACCGTAAACGCTCAATATGTACTCTGATACCTTGTCCAGTTCTTCTTGAGAAAATGGCAATTTTTTCATGGAGAGAAATGATTCGCAAATCATCCCTATTGCAACAGCTTCGCCGTGCAGCAATTTTTTACGCGGTTGGTCCATGTAATAGCTCTCGAGGGCATGGCCGATGGTGTGTCCGAAATTGAGTATTTTTCGCAAGCCTTTTTCCGTCGGATCTTCCGTCACTACCCGGCCCTTGATCTCCACGGAATGCCGGACCAACGCCGCCAGGTCAAGCTGTTCGTATGGCATTTTGGTTATTTCTTCAAATTTTTCTGCATCACGGATCAGGCAATGCTTGATGATCTCGGCAAATCCCGACCGTTTTTCGGCTTCACTAAGTGTATCAAAAAATACGCTGTCGAGAAATACCTTTTCGGGGTCTTTGAATAAGCCGATATGGTTTTTGAACCTATTGAAATCAATGCCAAGCTTGCCGCCGATGCTGGCATCCACCTGTGCGAGCAATGTAGTGGGGATGTTGATGAAGTCGATGCCTCTTTTATAGGTTGCCGCACAAAAGCCTCCCATATCGCCGATCACTCCGCCGCTGAGGTTTATGAGCAACGACTTGCGGTCGAATGCCTCATCGGTGAGCCTGTCCCAGATGTGCATGCATGTCTCAATGTTCTTTTGCTCCTCACCGCTTTTTATTTCTATCAACGCGTGGTCCGGCAAGGCGCCTTCTATGATCGGAAGGCAAAATTTCCGCGTGTTTTCATCCACCAGCACGGCCGTTTTGGAATAGGTGTGCCCGGAGAAGAATTTTCTGAGGTCCCCTTCTATGTTGTCACTGAAAACGATGTTATTTGGCAGCGTCATTGGACTCGTCGTATGGATTATTCATGATAAATTCCTGCCTTCTTATAGAGGCGTCGTGAATCAGCTTAAACAAATCCCACATGAAGTCCTGATCCAGTCCCAGTTCCCTTGCCCATTTGCTGCGCGTCTCCGACATCTCCTGCCAGCGGTTTTTCTGAAACACCGTCACATTGTTATGCTTTTTATACAGGCCCATTTTTTCCACAATTTCCATACGCTGCGCAATGATCTCAAACAGTTCCCTGTCCACATGATCCACCTCATCCCTCAGCTCGGTGAGTACAGTGATGAAATCTTTGTCTTTTGATGTCGGGTAACGGTATTTAATGTTTTTCAAAATGGAATCGAGCATCTCGGGCGTCACCTGCTGGGCCGCGTCGCTCCAGGCATTTTCCGGGTCGCGGTGTGTCTCGATGATGAGACCGTCGTAGTCGAGGTCCATGGCAATCTGCGACAGATCGAAAATAAAATCCCTGTTGCCCCCGATGTGACTCGGGTCACACAGAAGCGGGATGTTACCGAGTTTTCGTTTCAGTTCAAGCGGAATCTGCCACACAGGCAGGTTGCGGTAGCGTGTCTGTTTGAATGATGAGAATCCGCGGTGGATGGCGCCGATTTTTGTTACTCCCACATTGCTGATACGCTCAATGGCGCCGAGCCAGAGTGCGAGGTCGGGGTTTATTGGATTTTTGACGAATACAGGTGTTTCGGCGCCGCGCATGGCTTCTGCGATTTCCTGCACGGTAAAGGGGTTGGTCGTAGAGCGGGCGCCAATCCAGATGATGTCAATGTTGTGCTTGATGGCCTCGTAAACATGCTTGGGCGTAGCCACTTCAATGGCAAACTTTACGCCTGTCTCTTTTTTCACATGCTGAATCCAGCGCAGTGCTTCTTCGCCGACACCCTCAAAATTATTCGGCCGGGTTCGCGGTTTCCATATCCCCGCTCTGATCACATTGATCCCGATCGCTTTGATGCTCCGGGTTGTTTCGAGCAACTGTTCTTCCGTTTCCGCACTGCAGGGGCCTGCGATGATTGCGGGTTTCTTTAATCCGACGCCCCAGGATTCAAGTGGTTCGATTTTCATTATTATTTAAGCTGTTTATTACTTATTTTTCGGCCACGGATATTTTTTGATCTTTTATTGTCGAATTTGATCTAAACACCATGGGTAAAGTTTCATTTGCAGATACGTCCATTGCTTTTGCCTACAAATCGGACAAAGAGCTGAAGAAAAGTTATCTCCTCTTTTTATCGATCAACAACCCGCTTCTGACAAAATCGGGTGCAAATATCGTTAAATTAGGATTGAAATTAAAACTACCTATCGAAGGAATTATCCGACGCACTGTATTTGAGCAATTTTGCGGCGGCGAATCGATCGATGAATGCGATCGCACCATCGCACAACTCGCCAAATACAACATCAAAGCCATCCTCGACTATGCCGCCGAGGCGGAATCGGGTGAAGGCAACGCGGATCTGGTTATGGAGGAAATTCTGAAAACGGTAGAGAAAGCCACGGACAATCCAAACATCCCTTTTTGCGTGTTCAAGCCTACCGCGCTGGCTTCGGTGCCATTGCTCGAAAAAATTCAATTGGGGCAGGAGTTGACTCCCGACGAGAAAGAGGAGTTTGAGCGGGTACGGCAGAGATTTGATGCCATTGCAAAAGCATGCTACAAAAATAATGTGCAGTTGTATATCGACAGCGAGTACAGCTACATCCAGGATCCTATCGATATGCTGGTGGATGAGCTGATGGAGAAGTTCAACCTTAAAAAAGCGGTTGTATTCAATACTTATCAGATGTACCGTGTCGGAATGCTGGACAATCTGAAAGCAGCCTTTGAACGGGGCATGGAAAAAGGATATTATGTCGGCGCCAAGCTGGTGCGTGGCGCATACATGGAAAGGGAAAGGGAACGGGCGGAAGAAAAAGGTTATGAGGATCCCATTATGCCCGATAAGGAGAGTACCGACGCACAATATAACGATGCGCTGAGGTTTTGTATTCAAAATATTGACAGGATGGAGCTCTGTTCCGGTTCGCACAATGAAAACAGCAACTATTTGCTTGTCGATCTGATTGAGGAGCACGGACTTCAGAAGAACGACAAGAGAATCTATTTTGCTCAGCTTTACGGCATGAGCGACCATATTTCTTTCAACCTGGCCTATGCCGGATTCAATGTGGTAAAATATGTGCCTTACGGCCCGGTTCATACCGTTATGCCCTATCTGTTTCGGAGGGCGGAAGAGAATACGGCCATAGCGGGTCAGAGCAGCCGGGAGTTGGAGCTGATAAAAAAAGAATTGAAAAGGCGCAGACTGAAATAGCCGCCCCATGAATTTCCGGCATTTTTTCAAAAGTCCGGCATTAAGCTAAAGCATAAATGTCTTACCTTTGCGGTCTGAATTCACGGTTTGAGTCATAACAGTTTAACACAGCATAAATCACTATCAACAACATGTCGGAAAAAAGAAAAATAACCATAGCCTATGGCGACGGGGTAGGCCCCGAGATCATGCAGGCGACGCTCGATATCCTCTTCGCAGCGGAAGCGCAGATCGAGACGGAAGTCATTGAGATCGGAGAGAAAGTATTCCGCAAAGGCATCACTACGGGCATCGCTCCCGAGTCATGGGAAATCATCAAAAAAAATAAGGTATTTCTCAAGGCGCCCATCACCACGCCCCAGGGAGGCGGCTTCAAAAGCCTCAATGTCGCTACGCGCACCACCCTCGGCTTGTTTGCTAATGTGAGACCATGCCGCTCGTTTTTTCCCTATGTGCCCACCAATCATCCTCTCACCGATTTGGTGATCATTCGTGAAAATGAAGAAGACCTCTATTCCGGCATCGAGCACCAGCAGACGCAAGAGGTGGTGCAATCGCTCAAACTCATCTCCCGCCCGGGGTCTGAGAAGATCATCCGGTATGCATTTGAATATGCCAAAGTCTATGGCCGCAACAAGGTGACCTGCATGAGCAAGGACAACATCATGAAGCAGACGGACGGGTTGTTTCACAAAATATTTGACGAGGTGGCGCGGGAATATCCGCAGATCGAGCATGATCACATGATCATCGATATCGGCTCGGCCATCATAGCCGACAGGCCGCACCAGCTCGACGTGGTCGTGACGGAAAACCTATACGGAGACATCATTTCCGACATTGCCGCGCAGGTAACGGGCTCCGTCGGGCTCGGCGGTTCAGCCAACATCGGTGAGGAGTTTGCCATGTTTGAGGCCATCCACGGCTCAGCGCCCGATATCGCCGGTCTCGACATCGCCAATCCGTCGGGACTGATCAGCGCTGCCTGTATGATGCTGGTGCATATAAATCAGCAAAAGGTGGCCGAAACAATTAAGAATGCCTGGCTCAAAACCATTGAAGACGGCATTCACACTTCCGATATTTATAACAAAGACTCACTGCGCAAAGTGTGGACGCAGGAATTCGCCAAAGAAGTCATTCTCAGGCTCGGACAGAAGCCCGTGCGACTGCGACCGGTGGAATACAAAGAGGGCGACACGATGAGCGGCATCAAGGTGAGCAAATATGAAAAAGCCGTCAAAGAGCTTGTCGGAGTCGATGTCTTCATTGACTGGGACGAAGAAGGCAGGGATCCTGAAGTTCTGGGAAAAGCACTTAAAAAGCTCAGTGGTAACGGCCTCAGCTTTTCTATCCTGACAAACAGGGGTGTGAAGGTGTATCCCGAAGGTCATCCCGAAACATTCTGTTCCGATCACTGGCGTGCGCGGTTTGTTGCGGAGAAAGAAGGGGATAGCGTGCAGCACAACCAGATCATCGACTTGCTGGGCCGCTTCCAGGCTGCGGGTTACGACTTCATCAAAACCGAAAATCTGTACACATTTGACGGTGCAAAAGGATATTCTCTCGCACAGGGAGAGTGACCGTTCTATGAAAATCTGATGATTTTTGATAGTCTGATCTTAGCCGACGCTAAGACCAGCATCAGCATATTAAACCCAAAATTCTCAATAACCTTTCTGTTCCGAGCTTAAACTACTTCAAAATCAGACACTTCGTTCACGTTTGATTCGTCACCATAATAGTACATTACGCCTCCTCATCAAACGTGCTGATTTTCTTCCCGCCCTGGCGGGACAAGTTGTACTTTAACCTCTTATAACG
>WGED01000097.1 GCA_015492915.1 Cyclobacteriaceae bacterium | reverse complement strand
TTTTTAACACCTTCCTTAACATTTTTTAACTAAAAAGACGGGGCATTCTGCAACTTCTTGCTGTAACTTGTCATCTATAAGGTAAATCCCGGACTGACCAGATGACCACCGTGAAAAGAGAATTGCTGTTTTATCTCACACTTGCCTCTGCCATAGCATTGTTCGTTTCCTATGAATATTTATTCAGTAATGAGGACTCCGGAGGATACACCGAGGTCATTCATGATGTAAATTTTGAAAAACTCAATATCGATATTGACTGCAACATCTACGTTGCCCTGGGAGAAGAACAAAAGGTAGTACTCGAAGGTGCAGAGCAATATCTTGAACTCATTGAAACAGAACTTAAAGAAGGCATTTTTACCATTTCGCTCAAAACCCCCGGTCTTCTGCAAAAGCTCAAAGTGCCTGATGTCGACGGACATCTGCCTTTAAATATTTATGTAAAACTCACGGACGCAGGACAACTTGCCAATCCGGTAAAGGGAACCGTCATCACCAATGAATCTCTGATCATAGATGATCAGGAAAAAAAAGACTCCTATCTCAGCAACTTTAACCCCGGTTTGCGCAACTTTCTCCGTTTATTCAGCGGTCAGTTGGGTATCATCATTCTGCAGTAGCTTCAGCCGGTTCTTCCAAGGCCTGCCCATGGGCAATGATGCCTTTGACGATCAGGAACTGCGCCGTGATGTAAGTAGCCATGATCAGCAGGTTGGCCTGCACGATGGGGTCCATGAATTTATTGATGCCGATCATAGCATCGGAAAGAATGAACAGCAGGGCGCCACTGTACACCATCATGAAGCTCTTCTCCGAGGTCCATCCGCGGCGCAATAATGCTGCGATACCCATGGAGACAATGATAATCGTATATATGGCGACCGGGATCAACATGCTGCCCAGCGCAGGATACAATAACCACATTACCGCTACCCCGATAAAAGCCAGAAAGAAAATGCGTGTCTGAACGAATGATTGATAGGTCTTTATTTGCTGATCGAAACGTGCTTTGCGATAGGCAAAAATATAACATAGCTGCGCCAGCAGAAATCCGGACAAGCCATAAATAAAGTATTCTTCATGGTAATGCTGTATAAGCATAAAAACATCGCCAATCCATGAAAATATCAATCCTCCTGCCATAAACAGGGTAAGGCTTCCCTTTTTGCGCATATCACTACTGAGGAAGTGTATAAGGAGTGTGACGGTGAGCAGGGGCTTAGTGGCAAATTCAAGCATTTCAATCTTGACAACCTGTGATATGAGGTTTCCGATAGCAAAAATATAAAAAGCGTACAGGGATATTTTTGAAATGTTTTTACTGTTCATGACAAAAGTCCGTTAATGTACTGACCTATCTGAATGACGCTTATCAACGTCTGAAAAAATGATACCTGAATATACTAAAATATTATGAATGTACATTTTGGGCAATAAATTAATCTATAAGACATTGATATTTAATGATTTGAAAAGGGCAGAAAAGCAACCTGCAGAAGAAAAAGCACGACTCCCAGCCGCCCGACAGTTTGTAAATTATCTAAAATTCATAGATTGATATTCTCAAAAAAAGGGTAGATAAAAAAAGCCTTCGCATTGGAAGGCCTTTTTTTGTGGAATTTTATTTTGACAGCTCCGGCACGTTGGTGTATATCCAGTCGCCGTGCCACGGATCAAAATATTTGTTATAGGCTGTAAAGAATTCTTTTCTCTTTTCTTCATCAGGCCAATGAGCTTCTATCAACTCGCCTCTCTTATTTTTATTGGTGTTCTCCAGGTCAGCCAATGATTTTGTCACGAATACCTCTACGAATTCACGACTGTCTGCTCCATACAGATGGCGCATAGGATAATAGGCCAGAATGTCGTCATTTTTATGGATGACATTATTGACGAACTCCTCCCTAAGCGATTTTATTTCTCCGGCCTTAGCATCTTTGGGATATGCAAAATGTGTTTTTCGGATATAAAAAATCGTGGGCTCAGTAGATTTTTCACTACTGGTTTTTGTCATGGGCAGCCCGGAGTAAATCTCATCAGAATGTTCATCTGAGTAA
>WGED01000096.1 GCA_015492915.1 Cyclobacteriaceae bacterium | reverse complement strand
GCAGTGGCAGGGCAAAAATGCACGCCAAAAAATTTTTATTGAATTTTATACCCGCGGGCTTACGCCCACGGTATTGTTATGTCGCTCCTTCGGAGCTTTTTTCAGACTTGAATGGAATTAAGTTTAAATACGTTTGCCCTGGCCGTCAACCGGCTTACTAACGTGACAGGCCAGCATTTGGCAGGCAGGCCCGGTTGCTTTTCCCATATCTGAACAATTGAAATTCGCCAAAATCTCATGGCGACAATTTTCACCACACCTTTAACGTTACTTCGCCTTTTTTCAGATCAATGAACGGACCGGGCAGATTGTTTTCCACGGTACGAAAATAGCCGAAATAGTCATTGTCGATAGTCAGGGGTGTGCCATCGGCATTATCGTAAGGAGCTTTCGACATCTTGGATTCTCCGAGAATTTCCGATGAGATCAATGGAGGATTTTTGCCGTAAAAATCGGGATCGAAAGTAAAATGCAGATACACCTCTTTGCCCTTGTCCTCCAGCTTCAGACCCGGGTTGAATTCCGCATTGCCGTCATTTTGTTGATTTTTACCGGATAAAGCCCCTAAGCAATAGACGTTTCCTTTGATAAATACAGGAAACCTTGCCTTGTCATACACTTCCGTGCCGTATTTGAACTTCCCTTTGGCCAGAGCACCCTGGCCGTTTCCTATGAAAATATTGTTAAAAACCTTGTCGTCGCCGGTGTAGATGAAGGCGAGGCCTTTGATCTCCGTGGTGTGCGGAAAATGGTAAGGCGTGTAACGGCCTGCCTGGTTCAGGGTGATGGCGCCGGCAATGAGGTTGTGCACGAAGGCGCCTCCCTGTGACCAGTTTTTAATGGCTTCCGGCGAGAGCATGATGTTGTTGTCGATGAGGAACGGGCCGTGGTTCACCTCGAGGAAGACGTCCTCGCTGTCGTTGTCGTAGAACAGGTTGGCTGATACTCGCGTGCCCTGTGCCATCCAGTCGAGCCAGAGGCCGCGCCCGCAGTTGTGAATGCGGTTTTTACGGATCACGGCGTCGATGGCGGCGTGGAACTTGACGCCCCCGATCTCCGCGCCGTCAAACTGCCTCTTCACCCAGTTGTCGTGGATGTGGTTGTTTTCGATAAGGCTGAAAGCCGCGCCCATGCTGCCGCAGATGCCTGCCTGTTCGCAATGGTAGATCTCATTGTTGCGCACGATATGCGAACCGATATGTTCCTTGTTCCAGTTGTGCCTGAGCGCACGAAAGGTGACCTCGATGTAGTGGATGGCGCCACTGATGTCCTTCTCAGCCGACCACACGTTTTGTCCCGTGGCGTGGTCTTTGCCCAGCGTCAGGCCCGTGCACTTCGACTCGCTGATCACATTGTTTTCGATGATCCATCCTTTGTTCCAGTGCGTGGAGACGATCCCTATCTGCTCCGCCGTCGGCGGCGCCCACTGCGTGGCAGCCTGGGTGAAATGAAAGCCCCTGATGGTCAGATAATCGATGCCCGGCTTTTCGGGATAGAAACAGGTAGGGCGTACGGCGATCTCGACGAGTTCCCTGTTGGGGTTGTGCTTGTGGAAGTTGGCCCAGATGGTGGTCGTGTTGTCATCACTCTCGCAGTACCATGTAAAAAGGGAGCCATCCGGGTCCTTGCTCCTTTTGGTGACTTCGGGATTCATCACTTTTTCAAGTGTGGGTTGCTCGTACAGCGATTTTCCTTTCAGATACACCTCGCCCGTGTGGTGCAGCCAACCCAGCGGATTGAACCAGTCGCCGTGTATCGAATCTTTGAAAGGATTGTAATCACCGAAAAAACCATTGTCAATAACGACCTTCCACACGCCGCCCTTTACCCTTTCCCAGCCTTTCATGATTTCCGAGCCTTTTATCACCACCTTTTCGCCATCGGCAGCCTGGTAGGTGATCCGCCTGTCATCGCTCTCACCGCCGCGCAACGGGTTGACCCACTCACGGTAAGTCCCTGCATGTACGGTAATCACATCGCCCGGTACGGCATGACGGACTGCCTCCATGATGGTTTTGAACGGCTTGGCGGCCGAGCCGTCGTTGGCGTCGCTGCCCTTCACAGACACGTGATATTCTGTGGCCCGGGCCAGGGATGAGAGAAAGACAAGGATTAAAAATAATGTTTTTTTCATGGTAAAAAGTGCGGGTTAGTCTGTTGAGAAAAGTGTGAAATCATGTTTTAATGAAAATTAGGCATATTTTCATGAAATAAAAACCGCTATGGCGAATCTTTGACGCCGAAGCGCTCTGCGCTTTCCCTGAAGATTGAAAATGGTGCGTTTTTCATGGACCGATCACATTC